>DASYJZ010000361.1:0-2050 GCA_035995965.1 Longimicrobium sp.
GAAGGTGGAGCCGGCGCCGGGCGCGCTCTCGGCCACCACGTAGCCCCCGCTCTGCTTCACGATCCCGTAGACGGTGGAGAGCCCCAGCCCCGTCCCCTTCCCGGCCTCCTTGGTGGTGAAGAACGGCTCGAAGACGCGCTCCAGCGTGGCCTCGTCCATCCCGCACCCGGCGTCGGCCACGGCGAGCTCCGCGTAGCGGCCGGGGCGGAGGAAGGGGTTGCCGCGCACGTCCGCGTCCGTGAGCTCCGCCACGCCGGTGGAGATGCGGATCACGCCGCCGTCGGGCAGGGCATCGCGAGCGTTCACCACCAGGTTCATCACCACCTGCTCCACCTGGCTGGCATCGGCGCGCACCCGCGGGGTGTCGTCGGCCAGCCACAGCGAGAGCTCCACGCCCCGGCCCATCAGCCGCTCCAGCATCCGCTCCATCTCCGTCACCGCCTGGCGCAGGTCCACCACGCGGGGCTGCAGCACCTGGCGCCGGCTGAAGGCCAGGAGCTGGCGGGTGAGGTCGGCGGCGCGGTCAGAGGCCTTCTTCACCTCCTCCAGCCCGGGGCGCGACGGGTCGCCCGGGCCGGCGCGGCGCAGCAGGAGCTGGGTCTGCCCGCCGATGGCCATCAGCAGGTTGTTGAAGTCGTGGGCGATCCCCCCCGCCAGCCGTCCCACGGCCTCCATCTTCTGCGAGTGGCGGAGCTGCTCCTCGCTGCGGCGCAGCGCCTCCTCGGCTTCGCGGCGGTCGGTGAGGTCGCGCGTGATGGCGGCGAACCCCGCGGGCCGGCCGGCGCCGTCGCGGAGCAGGGTGAGCACGGTGTTGGCCCAGTAGCGCGACCCGTCCTTCCGCACCCGCCACCCCTCCATCTCGCAGCGTCCCTCGCGCAGCGTCTCCTCCTGCGCCCGCCGCACCAGCCCCGCGGCCACCTCGTCGGGGGGATAGAAGACGGAGACGTGGCGCCCCAGGATCTCCTCGGCGGCGTACCCGGCGATGCGCTCGGCGCCGGCGTTCCAGCTCACCACGTAGCCGTCGGGGTCCAGCGCCACGATGGCGTAGTCGCGCACCGTCTCCACCAGCATGCGGAAACGCTCCTGCACCGCGCGCAGCTCGTCGTTCGCGCGGCGCCGCTCGGTGACGTCGGTCACCGCGTCGAGCCCGCCGGTCAGGCGCCCGGCGGCGTCGCGCAGCGCGGTCCCGATCACCTCCAGCCACCCGGAGCTGCCGTCCTTGCGGGTGACGGGCACCTCCCAGCGCCCCGACTCACCGCGCCGCCGCGCCTCCAGGCGCTCGTCGGCCGCCCGCAGCTCGGGGTCGGAGAGGAGGAGGGTCCCCGCGCGGCGGCCCACCATCTCCGCGGGCGCGTAGCCGGTGAACGCCTCGACGCGCGGCGAGGCGTAGCGCACGATCCCGTCGGTGTCGGTGAGGACGATCGCCTCGCTCAGGCTCTCCACCACGGTGCGGAAGCGCGCCTCGCCCTCGCGCAGCTCTTCCTCGGCGCGCGCGCGCTGCTCCACCTCCAGGCGGAGCGCGGCATTGGCGGCCTCCAGCTCGCCCGTGCGCTCCCGCACCCGCCACTCCAGGCCGTCGCGCGCGGCGCGCAGCTCCTCGGCGGCGCGCGCGGCCCCAGTGACGTCGCGCACCACCACCACGCGGCCCCCCGCCTCGCCGCCGGGGCCCCGCAGCGGGTGGGCGGTGACCTCGGCGTGGCGCCGCTCCGGGCCCGCGCCCGCCTCCACCTCCACGCGCCCTCCGTCGGCGGGGAGGCGCGACGGCGCCAGCGGCAGGACCTCGGCGGCGGCACGGCCGACCGCGCCGGACGCGGCCCCGCCGAGCGCGGCCCGAGCGGCGGGGTTGAGGTCCACCACGCGGTCGGCGGCGTCGAGCACGTACACCGCGTCGCCCATGCTCTCCACCACCACGTGGCGAGCGACCGGCCCCACGTCGAACAGCCGGCGGCGGAAGAGCCCCCACGCCACCAGCAGGCTGGAGACTCCGAAGGTCAGCGGGGACAGGTCACGCAGTGGAGACTCGCGCAGCAGCGTGAGCGTGAGGATCGCG
>DASYJZ010000362.1:0-8226 GCA_035995965.1 Longimicrobium sp.
GTGAGCTCCTGCATGGAGCCGTGCACCTCTACCTGCGGGGTGGCATACACCTTCTTGTTCGCGGGCTGCATTGAACGTCTCCTGCCGGGGTGACAACGGGTGACTCAGCGGCGCGGGAGTGCGTCCGCGGGGGGACAGAACAGCTGGAGCCAGAGGTCGAGGCCCATCAGCTCCGAAAGGGAGAACATGAACTGGGTTTCCTCGGCGGGCAGGCGGGTGAGCTGCCGCAGCTCTTCCGCGACGGTCTCACGGACGAGGTACCCCGCGCCCACCGCGGGCCCGTCGCCCAGCCCCGACGCCCCGTCGGCCGCGTACAGCGCGAGCGACCGCCGGGCGACGTCGGTGAAGTCGGCCTTGGTGCGACGGCGCATGATGGACGGGGGGAGCACGCCGCCCATGGCGGTGCGCAGCAGGCCCTTGGGCACCCCGCCGTGGTTGCGGACCTCTCCCGGGATGGTCATCAGGAACTCCAGGAGGTCCCGGTCCAGGAAGGGCATCCCCACGTCCAGGCCAGCACCGGCGGGGATCTTCGTGCAGACCTCGAAGAGCATCTGGTACACGGGGTTGCGCAGCAGCGTGTACAGGTTGCGCGCGTCGACCTTGCGGAACGCCGGCGCGAACGAGGTCGCGCGCCCCGTGCCCCGGTGGCGGTGCAGCCGACCGGTGTACCACTGCATCGCCCGCTCCCGCCTTGCCCGCGCCCGCCGCGCCCGGCGGACGCGCGTCTCCACCGGCCCGGGGAGCGCGGCCTTCACGAAGTCCACCAGGAAGCGCCGCCGGTACACGCGCGGGGCCACGTCCGTGTACCAGAGGGGGAACTCCCTCAGGTGCCGGAGCACGGTGGGCCAGCGCATGCGCCACGCGAGCCCGGCCAGGTAGCTCGGGTCGAACAGCACCTGGTCGCCCCACAGGCCGTTCAGCATCACCCTGGCGCCGCGCGCGCGGGCGGCCTCGTGCACCGCCCAGTTGGTGGCGCCCAGCTCGTCCACGAACGGCACCTCGCTGTGCCACACCGTGCCGCGGTGCGCGTCGCCCAGCCCGGGCACGAGCGGGATCCAGTGAATCTCGCTCCCGTAGTGGTCGCGGATGGCCTCGACGAACTCGCGCTCGTCGCCGGGCGAGCCGGGTGGGGACTCGTACGACACGCCGAAGGGCCGCGGCCAGCGCGCCGGGTCGTCGGCGTGGAGCCGCTCGCCCAGGCAGAAGATGGCGGACGAGTCGACCCCGCCGCTCACCGAGACCGCCACCGGGTCCACCGCCCGCAGCCGCCGCCGCACCGCGCGCCCGAAGTGCGACCGCATCTCCTCCACCGCCTCCGGGTAGCTGCGCCGCAGCGGGGCGCGCACCACGAAGTCCCAGTACTTGACGCGCCGCTCCCCGTTGGCCGTGAGCTCCACGAAGTGCGCGGGGGGAACCCGCCGCACGCCCAGCAGGAAGGTGCCGTCGTCCCTGGCGAGCTCGGCGTCGCGCAGGAGGAGCGAGGCGAGCTGGCGGTCGTCGGGGACCGCCTCTACCCCGGGGACGGCGAGGAGCGCCTTGATCTCCGACGCGAACAGCACCCGGCCGCCCAGCGTGGTCCAGTAGAGCGGCCGCGTGCCGACCCCGTCGCGCACGAGCAGGAGGCGCCGCGACGCCGCGTCGTGCAGCGCGAAGGCGAAGTCGCCCACCAGCCAGGGGAAGCAGGCCGTGCCGTGCGCCCGAAAGAGGGCCAGCACCAGCACGGCGTCGGAGAGCTCGCCGAGCCGGCAGCCGGGGATCCGCCGCGCGAGCTCCTCCCGGTCGTCGACGCGCCCGTCGAGGACGATCCAGCCGCCCTCCGTGGTGGTGGGGATCGCGGGCTCCAGCCGGTCTTCGGCGGTGACCGCCAGCCGCTGCAGCCCCACGGCCGACCCGGCGGAGGCGTGGAACGCCGCTCCGTCGGGCCCGCGGTGGCGGATCGTCTCGGCCATCGTCCGCGCCAGGCCGGGGTCCACCTCGTCCGCCGTCCTGCTCCAGACGCCGACCACCCCGCTCACCGCGAACCCCTCACGGCAGCGGGGGGAAGAGCGAGAACCCCTCCGTGGGCCCGCCGATCACGAACCGGCCGCCGCACCGCACCCAGGCGTGCGCCGAGAAGCGGCCCACCTCGGTCCGCCGCGCGCCGAGCCAGAGCGTGCTCTCGATCCCCCGGCGGGCCAGCAGGAACTGCACGGCCAGCGCCTGCGACAGGCAGCTGGCGAACGGCAGGCGCCGCGCGGCGGCGGCGACCGCCCATCCCACCGCCGCGGCCACCTCCTCGCGCGGCGCAGCCGAACGGCGCGCCGCGGCGCGGGCGTGGCGGTGGACGGCCTCGAACGGCCCCATCAGCAGCATCAGCCGGAACAGCGGGAGCAGCGCCACCGCGGCGGCGAGCAGCCGCCACTCAGGTCGCGGCCGCCGCAACGCCCACCTCGGTCAGCAGCGCATGGCTGCCCAGGGTGTCGAGCAGCCGCCGCACGTCGGCCCGCGTGTCGTTCTCCGCGGTGTCGAACTCGTGCTCGACCGCGGCGACCAGCTCGTCGACGGAGCACGGGGTGGAGATGCGGCTCCAGACGCAAGCCGACACCGGGTTGAGCCCGTAGTAGACCCCGCTCTCGAGGTTCAGCACGACCACCTCGTTGCCGAGGGAGGTCGCCAGGCAGCCGGGCACTGCGACGTATCGCCGGGTACGATCCATTCGACGTTTCGAGGAGCGGCGGTGGAGAGGGCGGGGCGGGAGGGCCGGGATGTGGCGAGACCCATCTCTGTGCGACGCCAAGATACGCTGCCGTGCGCTACGCGTAAAGTATTGTCCTACAATGAGTTTACGCCATAAAGTCCAGGCGATCCTTTACGGATCATGCTTCCAGGGCACCCCGTGCGTGTGCCCCGTGAGCAGGCCACCCCGTAACCAGAAGGTGTTGCAACGGAGATGATGGGAACAGATGATGCAAACGTTGGGCACCCTGCATCCAGGAACCGCTCCCTTTCCAGCCGCAAGGGAAGCTGCGACGAATTTCCGTTGCACGTCCATCCTGGTTCTTTCTCGCGCCTCTGCGGCCTGGCGTGGGGCTTTTACCGGGGCCGAATGCCGAGCAGGCCCATCTGCCGGGCGGACGTGCCGCCGCGGTGCGAGAAGAAGTCGGGCGGGCCGCAGCGGGTGCAGTGCGGGGAGAGGGTGACGTTCTCCGGGCGCAGCCCGAGCCCCACGGCGCGGCCGGCGATGGCGGCGCGGACGTCGATGGGGGTCGGAGCGGCGGGGGGATCGCGGTCGGGGTGGATGGCGGCGTGCACCTCGGGGCCCACCTCGTAGCAGCGGCCGCAGATCGCCGGGCCGCAGTGGAGGCGGAGCGCGGCGGGGTCGGCCAACCAGCCCTGGACCAGGCGCAGGATGGCGCGCTCGGTGATCCCCGCCGCCGTGCCGCGCCACCCCGAGTGGAGCAGCGCGACGGCCCGGCTCGCGGAGTCGACCACGAAGACCGGCACGCAGTCCGCCACGCCGACGCTCAGCAGCATCCCGGGGCGCGCGGTGAGGTGGCCGTCGAAGCCCTGCATCACCAGCACGCCGAGCGCGGCACCCTGGTGCGTCCAGAGCTCGACGCCGTGGACCTGGCGCGAATGGACCACGGTGGCCATCCCCGTGGCGGCCAGCAGCGCGCGCCAGCGGTCCAGCACCCGGCCGACCGGCTGCGCACCGGAGAGGCCCAGGTCGAACGGCTCCTCGCCCCCGCCGCGGCCGGTGGTGCCCTGCACCAGCCAGGGAAACGCGTCGCACCACTCCGGGTGCACCCAGAGCGGCACGTCGCCCGCCAGCGGCACCTCGGCGACCTCGCGGGCCGCCGCGGACGCGGCTGCGGTCACCCGCCCGTTCCCGCGTCCAGGAGGCGCGGGGGTCCGCCGCCCTCGAGGCGCTCGACGCGGCGGCGCAGCTCCTCCAGCTCCAGGCGCAGGGCGTCGAGCTCGCGGCGCGGCACCACGTCCAGCCGCTCGCGCACGTCGTCGAAGGCGCCCTGCGCCCGCGAGAGCGCGCCGGTGAGCGCCTCCTTGGCCCGCTCGGGGCGCAGGTCGTTGCGCGCCGCGGCCTCGTCGATGGTCTCCTCGATCGCCTCCTTGAAGGCGGTGAGGATGCCGATCCCCGCCCGCAGCCCCTCGCCGATCCCCGCCCGCCCGCGCTGCTCCTCGCTCATCGTCCCGCGTTCCCCGTGGTGAAGGCTCAGCTGCGCGAGTCCTTGCGCTGGATGTCGGCGCCGAGCGCGCGCAGGCGCTCGTCCACCCGCTCGTAGCCGCGCTCGATCTGCCCCGTGTTGTGGATGTGGCTCTCGCCCTCGGCGCCCAGGGCGGCGATCAGCAGCGCCATCCCGGCGCGGATGTCGGGGCTCTCCACGGTGCCGCCGCGCAGCTTGCTGGGGCCGATCACCAGCACCCGGTGCGGGTCGCAGAGCACCAGCCGCGCGCCCATCGCCACCAGCTTGTCGGCGAAGAACATGCGCGACTCGAACATCTTCTCGTGGATCAGGATGGTGCCGCGGCACTGCGTGGCCGTGACCAGCGCGATCGAGGTGCAGTCCGCCGGGAAGGCGGGCCAGGGGCCGTCGTCGACCTTGGGGATGTGCCCGCCGATGTCCTGATGCACCTCCATCTCCTGGTCGCCGGGGATGAAGAGGTCTGCGCCGCGGATCTCGCAGCGCACCCCCAGCCGCTCGAAGCCGATCAGGGTGCTGTCCAGGTGCTGCACCGCCGCGTCCTGGATGGTGATCTCGCCGCGGGTGACGGCGGCCAGGCCGATGAACGACCCCACCTCGATGTGGTCCGAGGTCACGCGGAAGCGGCCGCCGCGCAGCCGGCCGGCGCCCTCGATGGTCAGCGTGCCGCTGCCGATCCCGTCGATGCGCGCCCCCATCCCCACCAGCATGTGGCAGAGGTCCTGGACGTGCGGCTCGGCCGCGGCGTTGCGGATGCGCGTGGTGCCCCTGGCCAGCGACGCGGCCATGGCGGCGTTCTCGGTGCCGGTCACGCTGGGCTCGTCGAGGAACATGTCCGCGCCGCGGAGCCCGTCCGACGTCACGCGGAAGCCGCGGGCGTCGTGCTCGAAGCGCGCGCCGAGCTTCTGGAAGGCCAGGAAGTGCGTGTCCACGCGCCGGCGGCCGATCACGTCGCCCCCTGGCGGCGGCAGGTTCATCCCCCCCGTCCGTGCCAGCATGGGCCCGGCGAGGAGGATGGAGGCGCGGATGCGGGCCGCGGCCGCGGCGTCGAGCTGCCTGTGCCCCACGTCGGCGGCGCGCACGCGCACCTCGTGCTCGCCCACCCACTCCGCCTCGGCGCCGAGCGCCACGAGCAGGTCGATCAGGGTGAGCACGTCCTTGATCCGCGGGACGTTCTCCAGGAACACGTCCTCGTCGGTGAGCAGCGCGGCGGCCAGCATGGGGAGGGCCGCGTTCTTGTTCCCGGCGGGGCGGATGGTGCCTTGCAGGCGGTTCCCGCCCCGTACGACGAACTTGGGCACTGGATCTCCGGAAACTGGAACGTGGACACGCACGGCGCCTCCGGGAGCCTTCCCGGTGCGCCGCGCGCCGGTGCGGCGAGCGGGCGCACCGCGCAAGAGTCGTGCGCGCTGCCGCCCGCCGCCGCGGCCCTGCCGAAGCGGGGGAGCGCCAACCTAGCGCCCCCGGCGGGCGCGCGCAAAACCGCGCGAGAATGCAGACGGCGCCTCGACTTTGCTTGACACGCCTTCCAGCCGGCGCGTAAGCTTCCGCCGCCCCCTCGAGTGCCGCCGCGAGGCCGCGACACACCCCCGAACCGCGCCGCGCGTGCACCTCCACTCCCCCGCCCCGCCGCCTACCGGTCGCCGAATCCGCCCCCTCGGCCGGACGGCGGGATGAGCGCGTTCCCCGCCGAAGGGCTGCGGCTGCGGGTGGAGCAGCTCGCTCCCGCGCTGGGCGACGTGGACGCCAACCTCGCGCGGATCGCCGCCGCGCAGGCGGACGCGGCGCGCGACGGCGTCCATCTCCTGGTGACGCCGGAGCTGTCGCTCTCGGGGTACGACGTGCGCGACCGCGTCCACACCCTCGCCGCGGCGGCGTCGGACGAGCCCTACCCCTCGCTCGCCGCGGGGCCGGACGTGGTGGTCGGCGCGATCGAGCGCGACGCGGCCTTCGTCCCCTTCAACGCAGCCCTGCACCTGCGCGGCGGGCGGGTGCTGCACCGGCACCGCAAGGTGTATCTGCCGACCTACGGGATGTTCGACGAGGGGCGGTGGTTCGGGCGCGGCGACCGGGCGCGCACGTACGACGCCGGGGGCGGCTGGCGCCTGGGGCTGCTGGTGTGCGAGGACCTCTGGCACCCGGCGCTCGCGTACCTGCTCGCGGCGGGCGGCGCGCACCTGGTGGTCGTGCAGGCCGCCGCCGCCGGGCGCGGGAGCTGGGCCGGCGGCGAGGGGGGCGGACGGTTCGCGAGCTGGCCGGCGTGGGAGCACCTCGCGCGCGCGGCCGCCGTGGCCTACGGGATCTACGTCGCGGTCGCCAACCGCGTGGGCACCGAGGGCCCGTTCGTCTTCGGCGGCGGCTCGTTCGTCGCCGGCCCGGGAGGCGAGATCGTCGCCCGCGCGGACGACCTGGCGGAGGCCCGGCTGACGGTGGAGCTCTCGCTGGAGGCCGTCGCCCGCGCGCGCCGCCCCTACGCGCACGCCAGGGACGACGACCCGCGCCTGGTCCAAGCCGAGCTGGCGCGGCTGATCGGGGACGGGGGATGACGGGGGGTCGCGAGCGGCGCATCGCCGAGATCGTGGGCGCGGTGGCGCGGCAGGCGCTGGCGGACCGCGGCGCCTCGCGCATCGCCCTGCTGGACGACGGCGGACCCGAGGCGGAGCTGGCCGCGCGGCTGCTGGCGACAGCACTCGGCGCGGACCGCGTCGTCCGGGTCACCGCGGAGGACGGGGAGGTGGAATCCGTCTTGCACCTTGCGCCGGATGGCGACCGCGAACGGCTGGGCGACGAGCTGCGGCGGCTGCGGGCGCGGCTGATGGACGCCGCCGTTGCCGCGCACTCGGGGAACAAGACCGCGCTGCTGCTGGGCGGCGAGCTCCCGCCGGAGCCGCTCCTCCCGCTCGGCGACCTGTGGGCGACCGACGTCGCGGAGCTGGCCGGCGGGTGGTCCGCGCCGCCGGAGGTGCGTCGGATCGCCGATCTGGCGGGCGGGATCGAGACGCTGGACGCGGCGCTCCGCGCGTGGGCGGATGGGCGCGACGCGGCAGCGCTCGCGACGCTCCCACCGGAGGCGGCTGAGGCGGTGGCACAGGCGCTCGCCGCCGGACGGGCCTCGCGGCTGCACCCGCGCATCGTCCCGAAGATCGGCACGCGGACGCTGGGAGTGGATCTGTTCGAGTGAGGAACGGAAGTGCCAAGTGCTTAAAGTGCTAAGTGCTAAGTGCTAAGTGCTTAAGTGCTGAGTGCTAAGTGCTAAGTGCTAAAGTGCAGGAGCTAGATGCGGGGGATGGCCGCAGGCGGAAGTCGGCGCGAGGGTCGGCCGCGGGGCACAGACGTAGGCGCTGGCACAACCGCCCAGCACTTAGCACTCAGCACTTAGCACTGTTGTTCTTCACCCACCCCTGACCCGAGACGCCGCTTGACCATCTTCCTCCTCCAGGCCCAGGCCGTGCGCGACACGGTGTTCGCGGTGCAGCAGAAGCCCGGCTGGCAGCACTGGGTCGAGGCGTTGGCCGCGGTCGCGCAGATCGTGCTGGCCGTGGCGCTGCTGGCGGTGGGAGTCGCCCTGTTCGTCGCGGCGATGAAGGTGAAGGCGCTGATGAAGAAGCTGGAGGAGCAGGGGCAGAAGCTGCGCGTAGACCTGGCGCCGGCCATCCACAACGTGACCACCGTCACCGAGAACGCGAGCCAGGTCAGCAAGGCGGTGCGGAAGGACGTGGACCGCCTGTCTGAGAGCGTCACCGCGGCCACGGAGAAGCTGAAGGGGGCGGCGGAGATGGCCGAGCAGCGCGTGGGCGAGTTCAACGCGCTGATCGGCGTGGTGCAGGAGGAGGCCGAGCAGCTCTTCATCGGCGGCGCGGCCACGCTGCGCGGGGTACGGGCCGGGAGCGCCACCTTCCGCCGCTTCCGCAGCGGAGAGCTGGAGCACCTGGGCGAGGTGTCGGTGGAGGAGGACGAAGACCCCGACGCGGACGGGGATGACGGAGAGGACGAGGACCAGATCGAGGTCGAGTTCCGGCGCGGCCCC
>DASYJZ010000363.1:0-1587 GCA_035995965.1 Longimicrobium sp.
GGCCCCGCGTCTCTGCGTGAGACCCTTCCGTGGAACCTACTTCCGCGTGATTCCGGAAGAGAGCGTGCGGATCAGGTCGGCGGCGAGGCCCTCGGTCTCGGCCTCCTCCTCGGTGCCGGCGGCGGGGAGCGCCGTCTCCAGATTGCGCTTGCGCGACACCGAGTCGAGCAGCGCCTCGGCCTGCAGCGCCACGCGCGCCTCTTCGCGGCGGGTGGCCACGTCGCGCGCGGTGGTGGCGGCGCGCTCGGCGCGGGCCCAGTCCTTCAGGCTCGCCGCCCCGCGCGACATGTCCAGCAGCGCCTGGGCCGCGGTGGGGCGCGCGTGCCAGTCGCCCGCGAAGCTCCAGAGCTCGTCCCACGACTCGTCGAACACCGCGCGGTTCCCCGCCCCGCCCGCCGCCCGCCCGATGTCGGCCACCGTCTGCATCCGCTCCCACGGCTCCACGATGTGCGGGAGGAGCCCCTGGAACACCGACAGCGCTGGCGCGAAGCGGCCGTGCTGCATCCAGAAGTACGCCAGGTCGTGGGCCAGCACCGGCAGCCGCGGGTGGTTGGGCCCGTACGCCTTGAACGAGGCGCGCGCGTACGCCAGCGCCTCGGCCGGGGTGGCGGCGTCGACCGCGATCACGAACAGGTCGTGCAGCGCCCGCCCCTGGATGTCGCGCATCCCGTGCCGGCGCGCGGCACGCAGCCCCCGGATGTGGAAGCGGCGCGCGGCGGGAACGTTGCCGCGCTGCAGGTAGAGGTTGCCGAGCCCCAGGAAGGCGTCGGCGTAGCTGGCCCAGTCCTTGGCCTGCCGCCCCAGCCCCACCACCCGCCGGAACCAGCTCTCGGCGCGCGGATACTCGGCCTTGCGCCGCGCGAGCTGCCCCACGCGGAAGCCCGCGGCGGCGTTGGTGGGCGCGGCCAGCGCCCCCGCCTGCGCCATGGCGATGGCGGTGCCGAGCTTCTCCTGCCCCTCGGCCCAGTTCGCGATGTCGCGGCAGGCGGTGAGGATGTCTTCTTCGCGCGCGGCCTCCGGGTCGCGGCTGATCGCCGCCAGCGCGCGCAGCGGCGCGTCGAGCGCGGCATCGAGCCCGGCCTCCTCGATCTGCCGGATGCGCTGCTCGTGCGCCCCGGCGTGGAAGAGCCCCGCGCGCTCCCCGGGCTCGCGCGCACCCGCCCACAGCGTCGCGTCGCGCATCGACTGCCAGAGCGCCAGCCCGGCCGCGCCCGAGAACTCATCCAGCAGCTCGCTGCCTTCCAGCGACTCGTTCCCGTGCACCAGCGCAGGGGGTACGTGCCACCGCCAGCGGCGCCGCGGCTTGCGAACCGCCGTCCCGCTCTGTGGTGCGGCCATCGATTCCGCTCCGGCAAGGTGTGTGGTCGCGCGGCCGTCCGGCCCCGGCCCGCGCTTCCGCGGAACCCGGATGGACTGCCCCCCAGATGCAAATCATCTGCACCTGTTCCCCGCCGGCGCCAAACGAGCGCAGGAGGAGATGCATGGCTATTTACGCGTGTGCGTGAATAATGAACGCTCGGCGGCCAGAATGCCAGAGGTTTGTTCACGCCACGAGGCGGCGCCGCCCGCCGCGGGCCGGACGGCCCA
>DASYJZ010000364.1:0-5370 GCA_035995965.1 Longimicrobium sp.
CCCGCGCGCGCGAGGTCCAGGCGTCGGGGTTCTACCCGTACTTCATTCCGATCGAGGCCAGCTACGACACCGAGGTGGTGATCGACGGCAAGCGCAAGATCATGGTGGGCTCCAACAACTACCTGGGGCTCACACACCACCCCTACGTGCTGGAGAAGGCCCGCGAGGCGCTGTTCCGCTACGGCACCGGGTGCACCGGGAGCCGCTTCCTGAACGGCACCCTGGACCTGCACGTGGAGCTGGAGGAGCGACTGGCGGAGCTGATGGGCACCGAGAGCGCGCTGGTATTCAGCACCGGGTACCAGACCAACCTGGGGGTGATCTCCACCCTGGTGGGGCGCGGCGACCACCTCTTCCTGGACAAGCTGAACCACGCCAGCATCGTCGACGGCGCCTCGCTGGTGTACGGCACCGTGCACCGCTACGCGCACGGCGACCTGCGCGCGCTGGAGCGCCAGCTCCAGGCGGTGCCCGAAAAGGCGCACAAGCTGGTGGTGACGGACGGCGTGTTCTCGATGGAGGGCGACATCGCCGACCTGCCGGCGCTCGCCGCGCTGGCCGAGCGGTACGAGGCCGAGCTGATGGTGGACGACGCGCACTCCATCGGCGTGCTGGGCGCCGACGGCGCGGGGACGGCGTCGCACTTCGGGATGACGGACAAGGTGCTGCTGACCATGGGCACCTTCTCCAAGAGCTTCGCCTCCATCGGCGGCTTCGTGGCGGGGCCCGAGCCGATCCTGCACTACCTCCGCCACCACGCCCGCGCGCTGATCTTCAGCGCCAGCATGCCGCCGGCCTCGGTGGCCACGGTGCTGGCCGCGCTGGAGGTGATGAAGCGCGAGCCGGAGCGCCGCGAGAACCTGTGGCGGGTGACGCGCCGGATGCAGGAGGGGCTGAAGGGCCTGGGCTTCGACATCGGCGGGAGCGAGACGCCGGTGATCCCGGTGGTGATCGGCGAGATGGACGACACCTTCGCCATGTGGAAGGCGCTCTTCGACGGCGGCGTGTTCACCAACCCGGTGATGCCGCCCGCCGTCCCCGAGAGCCAGTGCCGCCTGCGCATCTCGATGATGGCGACGCACACCGACGACCACGTGGACGCGGTGCTCGAGGCGTTCGCCACCATCGGCAAGGCGATCGCGGTGATCTGAGGCGTCGCGAGACGGGGATCGTGAGCAGAGCCGCCGGCGGATGCGCCGGCGGCTCTTTTTACGGCAACAGATCGGTCTCACGCAGAGCCGCGGAGGCGCGGAGGGAGAGACGCAGCGGTCAGGCCCTGCACCTCCAGGCCCGGCGACGGCGATCGCCGAGTCGGAGTAACGCGCCGACTCCGGGGGTAGGGTTGATCCGTCGAACGCCGTTGGATCGCCGCCGCGCACGCCATCGCCCTCGCCACCGCCCGCGCGGGGCGGTATCTTCAGCGCCCCCCCGCACCGTCGGAACGGCGTCGCACGGGGATTGCGAAGGGCCCGGAGCGGGAACGTACGGGCCAGGGAAGGATGGAGCTGATGGACGTGAACGACGACGACGGCATGATAGAGGAAGAGGCACCGGACGAGGCCACGGCCGCGGTGGACGCGCTCGTCGTCGAGGCCGAGTCGCTGGGCGCCGAGGAGCGCTGGGACCAGGCGCAGACGCTGCTGCTGGAGGCGCTCCCCGACCATCCCCACGACGCGCTGCTCCTCTGCTGGCTGGGGATCGCCGCCGAGCGGCTGGGCGAGGAGGGCGAGGCGTACGACTTCTTCCGCCGCTGCCTGGCCGAGGAGCCCACCGACCCGTTCGTCCTGGCCGCGGCCGGAAGCGGGGTGGCGATGTACGACGACCCCGACGCCGAGGGCGCGCTGCGCCTGGCCGCCATCACCGCGCCCGGGTTCCCCTTCGCGCGCTCGGCGTACGGCGCCTACCTGGCGCGCGAGGGGCTGTTCGACGAGGCGCTGCGCGAGCTCTCCGCCGCGCGCGACCTCGCGCCCGACGACGCCGCGATCCGCGCGGAGCTGGGCGTGGCGATGCTGCTGGCGAAGAAGACGGAGGACGGCGTTTCCGAACTGGAGGAGGCGCTCTCGCGCACCGACGACGCGTGGCTGCGCGGCCTCTACGCGCTGGCGCTGATCGAGACCGGCCGCACCGAGGAGGGCGCCGAGCACCTGTACAAGGCCTCGCGAGAGCGGCTGGACGACGTGGAGATCCACCTCCTCTCCGCCCTCGCCTCCGCCGCGGAGGGGTGGGAGGAGGAGGCGTTCGCCGCCGTGGCGCGAGCCGAGGACGCCGCGGACGCGCTGGACCGCGCGCTGGTGCAGGAGGTGGAGGAGGCGGTGGGAGACGGCCCGGAGGCCGCGCGCAGCCTCCTCCGCGAGCACCTGGGGCCCTCGCTGCTGCGCGAGCGGCTGCACCAGCGGGTCTGAGACCCTGCCTCCCCTCTTCAGCCGGGGCGATCCGCCCCCCGACGATCGCACGCTGGCGTACGGCGAGCCCGCCCCGCCGCCGGCCGAGCGCACGGAGCCCCGCGGGGCCGAGCCCGACGCGCGGCCGCGGCGTTCGCGCGCGCCGCTCCCGGTGCGGGTGGTGCGCGGGCTCCTCAAGCTCGCGCTGTTCCTGGTGGCGTGCTGGGCGCTGCTGGTCGCGGCGATCGCCCTCTACGGCAAGCGCGACGAGGCCCGCCGCGCCGACGCCATCGTGGTGCTGGGCGCCGCGCAGTACAACGGCCACCCGTCCCCGGTGCTGGAGGCGCGGCTGGAGCACGCGGTGGACCTCTACCGCCGCGGCCTGGCGACCACGCTGATCGTCACCGGGGGGCAGGCGCCGGGCGACACCGTGAGCGAGGCCGTGGTCTCGCGCCGGTGGGCGGCCAGGGCGGGGGTGCCGGCGGGATCGATCCTGGTGACCAGCGGGATGACCACGCGCGAGTCGATGGGCGACGTGGCGCGGCTGATGAAGCAGCGCGGGATGCGCGAGGCGATCCTGGTGAGCGACCCCTTCCACATGCTGCGGCTGAAGCTGCTTGCGCGGGAGATGGGGCTGCGCGGGCTGACCTCGCCCACGCGCACCAGCCCCATCTCGCGCAACCCCGGCCAGGAGCGGCGCTTCCTCCTGCGCGAGAGCATCGGGCTGCCGCTGGCGCTGCTGGGGCTGGCATAGCGAAGGGCGTCGGCGCGCGTCCGCGGGAGCCCCCTCCCCGAAATTCGCGGACGGTGCTGCTGTCGCGCGCGGCGTCGGCGGACGATCACGCAACACGCATCGACGAAAACCCGAGAATCCGGACGGAATGCAGATCCCGATCGAACGCTACGAGCTCGACAACGGGCTGAGGGTGGTGCTGAGCGAAGACCACACCAACCCCGTGGTGGCCGTCAACCTCTGGTACAACGTGGGGAGCCGCAACGAGCTCCCGGGCCGCACGGGGCTCGCACACCTCTTCGAGCACATGATGTTCCAGGGGTCGCAGCACGTCCCCGAGACCGGCCACATCGCCCACGTGGAGCGGGTGGGCGGCAACCTGAACGCCAGCACCTGGCTGGACCGCACCAACTTCTACGACACCGTCCCGTCCGACCGGCTGGAGCTGGTGCTCTGGCTGGAGAGCGACCGCCTGGGGTGGTACCTCCCGGCGCTCACGCAGGAGAAGCTCGACAACCAGCGCGACGTGGTGAAGAACGAGCGCCGCCAGCGGGTGGACAACCAGCCCTACGGCGACTGGGACGAGCGGCTGCAGGGGATGCTCTTCCCCCCCGACCACCCGTACCACCACGCGGTGATCGGCAGCATGGAGGACCTCGACGCCGCCAGCCTGGACGACGTCGCCGACTTCTTCCGCACCTACTACGCGCCCAACAACGCCGTCCTCACCCTCTGCGGCGACTTCGACCCCGCCGAGGCGCGGCGGCTGATCGAGTGCTGGTTCGGCCCCATCCCGCGCGGCCCCGCCATCCCGCCCCTCCCCGGGCGGCCGGTGCTGGAGCCGTTCAAGCTGGGGAGCGAGGTGCGGCACACCTCGCGCGGCGGGGTGCCGCTTCCGCGCGTGTTCCTGGCGTGGCGCATCCCCGTCTACGGGTCTCCCGACTACTACGCGGCCGACGTGGCCAGCGAGCTGCTGGCCTCAGGCAAGTCGGCCCGCCTCTACCGGCGGCTGGTGCGCGAGCAGCGGCTGGCGCGCAGCGTGGCGGCCTTCCTCCTCCCGGTGGTCACCGGCTCCAGCGCCTTCATCGTGCGCGGCAACGTCCCCGCCGGCGAGGACCCGGCGGTGCTGGAGCGCGCGCTGCTGGACGAGGTGGAGCGCCTGGCCACCGAGCTCCCCGAGCCCGCGGAGATGGAGCGGGCGATCACCGGCCTGGAGGCGCGCCACCTCTTCGAGCTGCAGAAGGTCAACGAGCGCGCCGACCAGATCTCCATGCTCACCACCTACTTCGACGCGCCGGAGCTGATCAGCACCGAGCTGGACCGCTACCGCGCGGTGACCGCCGAGGACGTGCGCCGCGTGGCCGCCGACTTCCTGACCGCCGACAACCGCGTGGTGCTCACCTACGTGCCGGACGCCGACGCCTCCGCGGAGGCCTCGTGAGCGCGTCGTCGCCGGCCATCGGGCCGGACCGCACGGCGGTTCCGGGGCGGGGGCCGCTGCGCCCCTTCCACTTCCCCCGGGTGCACCGCCGCGCGCTGTCGAACGGGCTCCCGGTGCTGGTGGCGGAGGTGCGCAACTTCCCCATCGTCACCGTCGACTTCGTGCTCGACGCCGGCGGCATCGCCGAGCCGGCGGACCGCACCGGCCTCGCCGCGCTCACCGCCGGCCTGCTGGAGAGCGGCGCCGCGGGCCGCTCGGCCGCCGAGATCGCGGAGCTGGTCGACGGGCTGGGGCTCTCCCTGGACTCGGGGGTGTCGTGGGACACGGCGCAGTGCGGCTTCACCTGCCTGCGCTCGCGGCTGGAGCCCGGCTTCGAGCTGCTGGCCGACCTGGTGCGCCAGCCCACCTTCCCCGACGGCGAGGTCGCGCGCGTCCGCGACGAGCGCGTCGCGGGCATCGTGCAGCGCCGGGGCACCCCCTCGGCCGCGGCCGACGAGGCGGCGAACCGCTGGATCTTCGCCCCGGAGACCCCATTCGCGCGGCCGCTCTCCGGGATGCTGCGGACGCTCCAGGGCGTCGAGCGCGGAGACGTGGCCACCTTCCACGCCGCGCGCTATCGCCCCGACGCCGCCACGCTGGTCGCCGCGGGCGACGCCTCGGTGGACGAGATCGTGGCGCTGGCGGAGCGCTGGTTCGGCGACTGGCAGCGCGGGGCGGGGATCGTCGCCCCGCCCCAGGTGCGGCCGCGGGTGGATCGGACGACCATCGTCCTGGTGGACCGTCCCGGCGCGGTGCAGAGCGAGCTCCGCGTGGGG
>DASYJZ010000365.1:0-11485 GCA_035995965.1 Longimicrobium sp.
CTGGTGCTGGACCTCAAGCCGCCCCGCACGCCGGCGGGACATCTGGCCGAGGGGCTGGTGGAGCAGTGGCCCGTCTACACTGCCTACCTCTCGTCGTACATCTACGGCGCCGTGATCTGGCTCAACCACAAGACGTCGTTCACCCGCATCCGCCGGATGAACCCCGGGCTCCACTGGGCCAATCTGGGCATCCTGTTCACCACGGGCCTGCTGCCGTTCGCCACGGCGATGATCGCGCACGAGGGGCAGCGCGGGAACCCGCAGGACGAGCGGGTGGCGGTGCTGCTGTACGCGACCGTGGGCGTGCTCCTCTGCGCGAGCTGGGTGTGGTTCTTCCATTACCTCTGCGGCCACCCGGAGCTGGCGAAGGAAGACGTCCACTCCCGGTTCTTCACCCTGGAGCGCGGCCGCGCGTGGGCAGGGGTGGTGCTCTACACGGCCGCCGGAGTGCTCGGCTGGTTCGTGGAGCCGCTGCTCGCGCTGGCGATCTTCCTCGCGCTGCCGATCTTCTACGGCGTCACCAGCCATGGCCTGGAGCGGACCTCCACCTCCCGCCACCGCCGCTGACGAGCGTCGCGGAGCGCGCCGCCGCCCCGGCGTCCACCCCATTCCTCCCGGAGCATGGCGGATCGATACGACGTGATCGTCACGGGGCTGGGCGCGATGGGGAGCGCCTCGGCCTATCACCTGGCCGCGCGCGGGCTGCGCGTGCTGGGGCTGGAGCGCTTCGCGCCGCGGCACGTGCTGGGCTCGTGGCACGGCGACAGCCGCATCATCCGCGAGCTCTACTTCGAGCACCCGCTGTACGTGCCGCTGGTGCAGCGCGCCTACGAGCTGTGGGAGGAGCTGGAGAAGGAGTCCGGCGAGCCGCTGCTCACCGTCAACGGTGGCCTGATGATCGGCCCGCGCGAGGGGATGCTGATCGCCGGGACGCTGCGGAGCGCGGCCGAGCACGGGCTCCCCGCCGAGCTGCTTGCGCCCGCCGAAGTCCGCGCCCGCTTCCCCGCCTACGCGCTCGAGGACGGCCTGGTGGCGGTGCTCGACCCGCGCGCCGGCTTCCTCCGCCCCGAGGCGTGCGTCGACGCGCACCGCTCGCTCGCCGCGCGCCACGGCGCCGACCTGCGCTACGAGGAGCCGGTGCTCGCCTGGGAACCCGACGGCGACGGCGTGCGCGTCCGCACCGCCCGCGGCGCGTACACGGCCGACCGGCTCCTGCTCACCGCCGGCGCCTGGACGGGCGAGCTGCTCCCGGGGCTGGAGCTCGCCCTGGAGGTCGAGCGCCAGGTGGTGTTCTGGTTCGATCCCCCGGCCCACGACGACCGCTACGAGCCGGAGCGCTGCCCCATTTACGCGTGGGAGCACACCTCCGGCTACATCGGCTACGGCTTCCCGCGGCTGGAGCGCGGCGTGAAGGCGGCGCTGATGCACCAGGGCGAGACCGCCGCGCACCCGGACGAAGTGCGCCGCGCGGTGGACGACGCCGAGGTCGAGCCGCTCCGCGCGGCGCTGCGGAAGATGCTCCCCGGCGTCGCGGTCGCGCCGGTGCGCGGCCATGCCGTCTGCCTCTTCACCAACACGCCGGACACGGACTTCGCGATCGGCTTCCACCCGCAGCACCCGCAGGTGCTGATCTCCAGCCCCTGCTCGGGCCACGGCTTCAAGTTCGCCTCCGCCATCGGCGAGCTCCACGCCGACCTGTTCACCGAGGGCACGTCGCGCTTCGACCTGTCGCCGTTCCGGCTGGAGCGGCCACTCCTCGACACCCGTGCGCGAGGCGGTCCTCGCATGGAGAAATCTCGACCACACTCACTTCCCTGAGTCTATCCATCAGTCCCAGAGCCGCGGAGCCCGCAGAGGGATGGCCGTTCCCTCCGCGGCTCCGCGGCTCCGCGGCTCTGCGTGGGACCAGCTCTGTTTCGGATTCACGACGCGGCCCGTAGCTTTGCGTCTAAGTTCGCGCGCGCTCACCCGATGCCCCGCCTCGTGACCGAGCTCCCGACGTACACCGCCAGCCGCTACCTGCAACCGCTCCGCGAGGGCGGCTCGCTGCCGGCCATCGTCGACACCGACGGCGGCGGGCGCTGGGTGGTGAAGTTCCGCGGCGCGGGCCAGGGCGCCAAGGCGCTCCTCGCCGAGCTGATCGTGGGGATGATCGCGCTGGAGCTGGGGCTGCCGGTGCCGGAGCTGGCGCTGATCGAGGTGCCGCCGCCCTTCGGCCGGGGCGAGCCCGACCCGGAGATCCAGGAGCTGCTGCAGCGCAGCCACGGCGTCAACGTCGGCCTGCGCTACCTGGACGGCGCCTTCAACTTCGACGCGCACGCGGCCGGCGAGCTGGTCTCGGCCGATTTCGCCACCACCCTGGTCTGGCTGGACGCGCTCACCACCAACCCGGACCGCACGCCGCGCAATCCCAACCTGATGGTGTGGGAGCGCCGCCCCTGGCTCATCGACCACGGCTCCGCCCTGTACGCCCACCACGACTGGAAGGGGGTGGACGAGGCGAAGGCGCGCACCCCCTTCCCGCTCACCGCGAAGCACGTCCTCCTCCGCGAGGCCGATGGGCTGGAAGCGGCGGACGCGCGCCTCGCCGCGCACCTCGGCGGCGACGTGCTCGCCGCGATCCTCGAGCAGCTCCCCGCCGCGCTCCTGCTCGACGAGGTCGGCGGCGCCGAGTTCGCCTCGGCCGACGAGGCGCGCGAGCGCTACCATCGCTACCTGAGCAGGCGGCTCGAGCCGCCCCGGCCGTTCGTGGCCGAGGCGGCGCGCCAGCGCGAGGCGCTGCTGCGCGAGCCCGCCCGCCCGCTCTCCGCCCGCCGATGAGCAAGCACGCCGGCGCCGCCTACAACTTCGCGGTCATCCGCGCGGTGGCGCACCCGTACCTGGGCGCGTTCGTGAACGTGGGCGTGGTGCTGCACGCGCGCACCGCGGGGTTCCTGCGCGCCCGGGTGCAGAGCGACCCCGCCGCGCTCCGGCTGCTCGTCCCCGGGGCGGACACGGAGCTGCTGGCGCGCTACCTGGAGGCGTGCCGCGCCATCTGCGAGGGCGATCCGGCGGCCGGCCCGGTGGCGCTCGCACCCACCTCCGAGCGCTTCCACTGGCTCACCAGCCCGCGCTCGGACGTGATCCAGAGCTCCCCCGTGCACGAAGGGGTCTGCTTCGACCCCGCCCGCACGCTGGACGAGCTCTTCGAGACCTTCGTCTCCCCGGCACCGCCGGCAACCGGAACGCGTCCTTCCGCCTGATCCTCCATACGGCAGGGTCGCTCCGGCTCGTGGGCGACGATCCCCCGAACGCCATCGTTGCTCCAATCCGCGCGCGCGAGGGCGACTCGGCAGCGCTGGATGAGGCGGTTGAGGGCCAGGGATTCATCCCACCTCAAGCGCCGAAGCGCTCCGCGCATCAAGAGTCTTGCCTTATGCGCCAAAAAGCTCGAACCTAGAGGAGGTTGATCGCTCGCATCCGAAGGATGCAGTCCTGGTATAACGCACGCGTTCAATGGTCCGCACCTGCCTCTGGGCCGCCCTCGCGGCCCTCGCCCTCTGCGCCTGCATACCGGCCTACGTGCCGCACGGCACCACGCTTGTCGTGCGCACCGACAGCGTGCGCGCGACCGTGCGTGACGCGCGCGGACGGCCGCTGGGGACCACGCCTCTGCGCGTCCAGCTGCGCGGGGGGCGGCACCAGCTCGTCGTCTCGGCGCCCGGCTACGACACAGTGGTGATCGCCACCCACCGCAGCGCCCGGCCGGTACAGCTCGCCGCGCTGAGCCCGTACGCGCTCCTCGTCACCGGCGCGGAAGGCACGGTGTGGGCGGGCGAGGCGCGGGCGGTGGAGGTCGCGCTGCGCCCGGCCGCCCGGCTGAGCGGCGCGGAGGTGGCCGCGGTGCTCACCGCCTTCGCCGCCGCCGCCGAGGGCGCGGGGTGCGACACCCTGCTGGTGGGCGCGTGGCGCGACGCCGCCATCGAGCTCGGCGGCGGGACCGCCGCGGTCGTTCCGGACAGCATCCGTCGCTTCGCCGCCGAAGAGGCGGGCCGCGCCGCGCCGGAGATGCGGTCTCTCTGCGCCGCGCGCACGCCCCTACTGGAGCGCCTGCGGCAGATCGGCCGGGCGGTCCGGCCCGGCGCGCCCCCGGAGCCGGAAGCGGACGAGGCGGCCCTCGCGCCCGTCTACTTCGAGCTCGGCCGGTGGGAGGTGCGCGACGACTCGGTGCGCCGGAGGCTGCAGGCCGCGGGGCGGAGCCTCGCGGCGAGCGGGCTTCCGGTGCGGCTGGTGGTGGAGGGATTCACCGACCCCAGGGGGAGCGAGGCGTTGAACCGGGAGCTGGGCTATTCGCGGGCGAACGCCGTGATCCGGGAGCTGCAGCGCGGCGGCCTGCCGCGCGACTGCTGTGTGGCGGTGAGCCACCCCGGCGCGGCCGCCGGGAGAACGTTTGCGGCCGATACACCCGACGCACGGCTGGCGAGGCGGGTGACGTTCTCGCTCGACTACCGCGAGGAGGCGCCGTGACCGCTCGCTCCGAACGCCGCGTCGCCGTGCTGGCGCTGCTGCTCGCCGCCGGCGGCTGGCCCGCGGGGGCGCGCGGGCAGCCCAACCCCGCCGCGGGTGGCACGCCGCCAGGAGCGCAGGGCACGCGCGCCGCCGTGACACGGCTGGTCGACACGTTCGTGGGCCAGCTCCGCCTGGTCACGGCCGCGGAGAGCCCGGCACCACGGGGGGCCGCGCGGCGCCAGGCGCCGCTGACCGCCTGCACCTCGCTCTACCACCAGGACGTCCGCGCCGTCGCGGAAGGGCCCGAGCTGGCGAAGTCGTACGGCGACTGGCTCACCGCGAGCTACGCCGTGATCCGCAAGAGCGGCGGCCTTCCCCTGCCGATCTGCTTCCGCAGCGGCAGCGCGGCGATCGAGACCAACGTGCAGCGCTACCTGCTGCACGTGAACTCGAAGTTCATCGATCTGCGCTACCGGGCGGCGCCGGCCTCGGCGGCGGAGCGCCGCTACTACAACGGGTACGAGCTGGTCGGCCACTCGGACCCGGAGGAGCGCGACGACACCCTGGCGAGCCTCCGCGCGCAGGGGCTCAAGGCACAGCTCCCCGGGCCCGAGTGCCGGTACGTGGTGCGCACCGAGCCCGCGGCCGAGCGGGTGCACCACCGCAAGGTCTTCTACGCCTATCGGCCGGCGGTCACCACCTGCCCGCGCCTGCCCAACTGAGCCGAGGAGGACGCCATGAATCGCCTGACGCGGAAGCAGCAGCGGCGGCTGGAGGTCACGGGCAACGGGGTGCGGATGTACCTGGCCGCCATCACCTTCGTGTTCCCGCTCCTCTGCGTGCTCTACGCCAACCGGCAGTATGACAAGATCCCGGCCGAGATCCCCCCCGAGATCCCGCCACCGGCCACGTACGGCACCATCGTCGGCATCTACATGCCGCTGTTCGCGGCGATCGCCGCGTACATCTGGGCAACCCGGCCGATCCGCAGGCGCAACGCCGCGCCGCACGGGTTCGCGATGGCGCTGTTCCGCGACCTCTTCACCATCGTCGTGGTCACCGTGCTGCTTTCCATCCCCGTGCTGATGTACCGGGTCGACGAGCACATCCAGACCGTCAACACCTACCTGGTGTGGTACCAGACCATCATCACGGCCGGTGCCGGGGCGGCGTTCGCGTACTACTTCCACGCCTCCATCACCCCCGCCCCGGCCACCGCCGCCGATGGCGCGCCCGCCGCCGAAGCAGACGTCCCCCCCGCCCCCGCCCCGGCCCGCCGCCGTCGCCGCCGAACCCTTCGGCACGGTCGGTCGCCCACGCCCGAGCGCTGAACGCCGTGCGCGGGAAGGCACGGAGGCCACGGAGCCGCGAGCGGATCTCCATGGCCTCCGTGCCTTTCCACGCGATCCGAAGCCGTGGAGCCACCGTGTTACGACGGATTCTTCAACCCTGCGAAGCTTCTCCCAGCTCGCGGAAGGCGAGGGAGAACCAGGGGGTGAACCGCTCGGGGTGCGACTCCGCCTCGGCGAGCGCGGCTCCCGGCGACTGCCAGCGCCACTCGCCCACCTCGGCCGGGTCGGGGATGGGATCGGCGTCGTGGCGGCCGACGAAGACGTGGTCGAACTCGTGCTCCACCAGCCCGCCGCCCACCTCCGCCCGGTAGACGAAGGTCCCCGCCGGGTGCAGCTCGCAGTCGAACCCCAGCTCCTCGCGCAGGCGACGGCGTGCCGCGGCGGCGACGGGCTCGTCAGCGCGCGGGTGGCCGCAGCAGGTGTTCGTCCACAGGCCGCCGGAGTGGTACTTGCCGAGTGCGCGCCGCTGCAGCAGCACCTCGCCGCGGGCGTTCAGCACGAAGACGCTGAACGCGCGGTGCAGCGCGCCGTCTACGTGCGCCGCGAGCTTGGGCGCCAGCCCCACCTCGCGGTCGGTCTCGTCCACCAGCACCACCATCTCCGCGGCGTCGAGCATTCGGTCGTCTCCCCCTCACGCCTGGGTTCGAGCGCGGAGTAGCCCTCACCCTGCCGCTTCGCGGCGGTCCCTCTCCCAAAACAACCTGGGAGAGGGACTGGGGCTCGCTTCGCTCGCGGCGGCGCTGGTGCAGCGAGCAGGGCGGTGCGTCACCCCGACAACGCGTCAGCCCGTCGCAAACGCGGGCACCCCGGCCGAGCCGAGGGATGCAGCCCGCGAAGGCGGACTTCGTGCCGTTCCAGCGGTGGGTTTCCAACCCATCGCTTTTACAACCCATCGCTTTGCAACCCATCGGGTTCCAACCCATCGCCCAATGTCTCGCCCATGCCGCATCATCCGCCGCCCGGCCCGTCGACCTCCCACTCGTCGCGATGGGCGCACAGGTGCTCGAACAGGCCGGTGCCGCCGCGATGCCGCATCTTCACCACCGCGGCGGCGTTCGCGCGCTGGACCGCCTGCTCCAGCGGCAGGCCGCCCAGCAGCGCGCAGCATGCCGCCGCGCCCCACACGTCGCCTGAGCCCGTCGGGTCGCCGCCTTCGACGCGCTCCGGGGGCAGCACGTGCCCCCGACCGCCGGCGACGATCCGCCGGCCGCCGCGGAGACCGGGGCGCAGCGACGAGCGTTCGGCCGAGGCGTAGGAGGCGCCCTGCTCACCGAGCGTGACGAGCACCACGTCAGGCCCGTGCTCCAGCAGCTCGCCCGGCGGCTTGCGGCGGAGGTCGACGCCGGTGAGGAGCGCGCGCTCGTCCTGGTTGAGCTGCACCGCGTCGAAGCAGCCAAGCCAGCGCGTGCCGTCGGGGAGGCGCCGCGGCAGGCGCGGGCCGTCGCGCGGAGGGCCGAGGAAGAGCGAGTGCAGGTCGGCGTAGACGGGGCCCGTGAAGGCGCGGGCGAGCGCCTCGGCCACGGGGAGCGACAGCTCCCAACCGGCGAAGAAGTTGATGCAGAGCGCGTCGAGCCCTTCCAGGTGCGGCGCGAGCTCCTCCCAGCTCCAGCCGGGGACGCCGCCCCTCATCCGCTCGCCGCGGCGCTCCGCGTCCGCGTAGACCAGTTCCACGCGGTTGTTCGCCTGCGGCACCGGGACGACCGCGCCGCGCGGGCCGATCCCCTCCAGCGTATCGAGGAAGCCGTGCGCGCTCTCCACCAGGTCTTCACCGATGTGGGCGATGGGGACGATCTCCCACCCCTCGGGCCGCGCCGCCGCCGCGGCCGTCGCGAGCGAGAACGCCATCCCCCCCCACGACTCGAACGGCCGCCCCGCCGCCTGGTCGCCGAGGGTCCAGACCGTGTCCCAAACGAAGGTGCCGAGGATGCCGAGGCGCTTCACCGATCGTGCGGAGTTTGAGGATCGAGAGATCGAGATACGGACGAGGGGCGCGGAACACGCCCCAACCGGCAGCGCTACGGCGAGTCATCGCACGCCACTGCGCAGGGCGGCCGATGCCGGGCCATCCCCCCTCTCCCGGTACGGGAGAGGGATTGCGCTCTCGGGCGCAGGGAGAGGACGCCGCGGCCGCGGACACGCACGACACTACGTCACACGTGCCCGTAGTTCTCCTTCTTGAACACCGCGGCCGCGCCGATCACCCCTGCGGTCCCCGGCAGCTCGCCGGACACGATGCGGCAGCACTCCTGCGCGCTGCGGAAGGCGCGGCGGCGCACCTCGGCGCGCAGCGGCTCGAAGAGGTGTTCGCCGGCGCGCGTCACCCCGCCCGCGATCACCACCATCTCGGGATTCAAGATGTTGATGATGCTGGCGATGCCGGCACCCAGGAAGCGCGCCGTGTCCTTCATCACCTCGGTGGCGTACGGGTCGCCGCTCACCGTCGCCTCGTAGACGGTGGCGGCGGTGATGTCCTCCAGCTTGCCGTGCACCATGTCGATCAGCAGCGACGGAGCGCCGGCGTCGAGCCCCTCCATGGCCCGCAGGGCGATGGCCGGGCCGCTGGCGTACTGCTCCAGGCACCCGTAGTTGCCGCACTTGCAGCGGCGCCCGTTGCTGTCGATGGTCATGTGCCCGATCTCCCCCGCCACGTCGCTGCAGCCGTGGAAGATCTCGCCGTTCAGAACGATCCCGCCGCCGATCCCCGTCCCCAGCGTGATGCCGACCAGCGTCTGCGTCCCCCGCCCCGCGCCCAGCCACCATTCGCCGTAGGTGGCGCAGTTGGCGTCGTTGTCCAGCGTGCAGGGCAGGTGCAGCGCGTTCGCCATCAGGTCGCGCAGCGGGAAGTTGCGCCACCCCAGGTTGGGCGTGTTGATCACCGTCCCCGTCTTGCGGTCCAGCGGCCCCGGCGAGCCGATCCCCACGCCGGCGACGGCGTCGCGGGTGGTGCCGGCCTCGGCGGTGACCTCGGCGATCGCCTCCTCCACCATCCCCACCATGCCGTCCACCACGTGCTTCGCGCCGCGGGTGGCGTCGGTCACGCGGGTGCGCAGCCCCAGCACCTCGCCCCCCTCGATGGGGATCAGCCCCACCACGATGTTGGTGCCGCCGAGGTCCACCCCCGCGATCCAGCGCTTCTCGGCCGTTCCTGGGGTCATGACGTCTCCTGGAGCACGGGCTCTCCGTTCAGGCGCAGGGTGGGATCGGGGGCCAGCTCGGCCAGCCCGCGGCGCGCGCGCGTCTCGCCGCCGCGCTTCAGCTCGGCCAGGCGCGCGCGGTTCTCCCGCAGCACGGCGGGGTCCTTGTACGGCCGGTCGTGGTGCAGGTGCAGGCAGACGGCGCGGTGCCGCGCCTGCACCCCGCGCACGCCGAGGTTCCGCAGGCGGTAGCCGAGTGCCTTGTCCAGCCCGCCGTAGCCCATCTCCCCCTCGAAGCCGTTCACCGCGTACAGCGCCTCGCGCCACACCGAGGCGTTGTTGCCGTGGAACTCGGCCGCCGTGGGGGTGAGCGCGTCCAGCGCCGCGCCCAGCCGCCGCGAGCCGGTGAGCCGCAGCGCCCGCCGCCCGGGCCGCCACCCCTGCGCGCGCAGCCACCCCAGCTCCGCCACGCGCCCGCTGACCACGTCGTCGACGGTGATGCGCTCGCTGACGACCGCGGGGAGCTTCAGGTAGCCCCCGGCGACGAACCGCCCAGGCCGCGCCAGCGCGCGGTGCACGGCGACCAGGTCGCGCCGGGGGATGCAGTCTCCGTCGCTGAACAGCAGGTAGTCGCCCGAGGACGCCGCGATGGCGCGGTTCAGGATCTCGGTCTTGCGGAACCCCCGGTCCTCGTGCCAGACGTGCAGCGGCTCCAGCCCCGTCTCCCGCCCGAGGCGGCGGACGAGCTCCGCCGTCTCCGGCCCCGACCCGTCGTCCGCCACCACCAGCTCGAAGGAGCGGTCGGTCTGCGCGGCGTAGCCCCAGAGCACACGCTCCAGGTCGGCCGGGCGATCGTAGGTGGAGAGGATGACGGAGATGCGCATCTACGCGCCCGCCGGGGTGCACAGCAGCTCCGTCGCCCTCTCCACGCTCTCGCCGACGATGGGGGACAGCGCATAGCCGCGCGCCCGCAGCCAGGCGATGCAGCGCGCGTGCGGCTCCGGGCCGTGCGTCGAAAGGAAGATCACCGGCCGCGCCGCGTGCACGGTCGCCGCGAATCCTTCGAGCACCGCCAACTCGGCGCCCTCGACGTCGATCTTCACCGCACGGGGGATGATGCCGTGGACCGTGCAGAAGTCGTCCAGCCGCAGCGTGCGGACCTGGATCGCCCCGTCGTTCGCGAGGTGCCCGGTGCCGCTCCCGGTGCCGAAGTCGAAGTGCGCCGTCCCCTCCGCGTCCGAGACCGCCGCCTGCTCGACGCGCACCCGGCGCAGCCCGTTGATCTCGGCGTGGCGACGCAGGAAGCCGGCGTTGCGCGGGTTCGGCTCGAACGACCAAACAGCGCCCGCCGGACCGGCCAGCACCGCGCTCAGCACCGTGTAGTACCCCACGTGTGCCCCGACGTCGAGCACGGTGTCGCCGGGGCGGATGGTCTCCACGACGAGCCGCGTCTGCTCGGGCTCGTAGGTGCCCAGGAGGATGCGCGCGAGCTTGCCGCGGCTCTCCAGCAGCCACCACCGCCCGCGCAGCCGCCCGCCGAGGATCGGCGCCCTCACCGGTACTCCTCGCCCACTGGCCGCATCACCACCGGGGGGCGGAGAGCGCGCCCGTGGCGGGCTTCCCCTCTGAGAGGAGCGACCAGCCGCGCACCAGCCGGTAGATGGGCCACCCCAGCAAACCCAGGCCGACCACCACCGCCACCAGGATCCCGATCGGGAAGAAGACGACGAACCAGAACAGCATGAATGCGACGCCCAGCACCCCCGCCACGAGCCCGGCCCAGAAGGTGTCGATGATCCAGTCGTAGTGCGACTCGAGCCAGGTGCCGCGGACGGGGTCGCGGTTGACGTACGCCAGGATCACCGCGGCGAACACCAGCGGCCCGACGACGAACGAGCCGGCGTACAGCCCGTAGCCGATCTGCACCGTCTGCTTCGCCTGCGCGTTGCGGTCGACGGGCCCCGGGGTGTACCCGTACGCCGGCGCCGGCACCCTCGCGAGCGGGGCGCCCGCACGACGAGCACGCGGGCGCCAGCGACGACACCTGCTGCGCGCAGTCGGGGCAGGCGATCAGGCTCATCGCGGCCCCTGACCGGGCCGGCGGTCATGGCCGGACGTCGTTGGCATCGTGTGGACCGGGAACGTCATCGTTGAACGCTGGCGAGTGATTCCGCGCTATCCGCGCGGCTTCCGCGGCGGGCCTCGTGGCGGCCGCGGTTAGATCCTTCGGCCCGGCGGGCTCTGGGGTGAGGGCACGCCCCTGCGGGTTCGGGCCTCAGGATGACACCATACGCGAAACGCGTATCCTCGACCGACCCTTTGCCGTTGGTGTCCGCGCAGGCGGACTGTGTGCCGTTGTAGCCGCGAGTTCACTCGCATATTCCACACGCCACCGCCCGAGGAATCGGCCAGCACTCAGCACTTGGCACTTGGCACTTGGCACTTGGCACTTGGCACTTGGCACTTGGCACTTGGCACTTGGCACTTGGCACTTGGCACTTGGCACTTGGC
>DASYJZ010000366.1:0-2457 GCA_035995965.1 Longimicrobium sp.
ACGAGGAGCTGTGCGCCGTCGTCCTCGCGCACCTCAGCGAGCAGGCGAACCACCCCAACCTGGCGCACGAGGTGGTGGGCGAGGCGCTGAAGCGGCTGCGCTACCGCGGCTCGCTCGCCGTCGCCCCCCAGGAGCGCCCGCTGGAAACGATCGACGTCACCCGGCTGAAGGCGCTTCGTTTCCCCGCCCAGATGACGCTGTTCTGATATGATGTCTTGAGGTTTTTACACGAATGCACATAACCCACGCCAACGCAGAGCCGCGGAGAAACGATGTTCTCCGCGGCTCTGCGGCTCTGCGTGAGGCGTTCCGTTGCCGTTACGCCGCCTGCTCCTCGCGCATCTTGCAGTCCAGGCAGTAGCGCGCGTGCGGCAGCGCCTCTAGCCGGGCGAAGGGGATCGGCTTCTTGCACGAGTGGCAGAGGCCGAACTCGTCGGGCTCCGCGTACAGGCGGCGCAGCGCCTCTTCCACGCGGTACAGGTAGCGCCCCTCCTTGCTCGCGAACAGGAAGCTCTTCTCGCGCTCCATGGCGTCGGTGCCCTGATCGGCCATGTGGAACGAGTAGCTCGAGAGATCGTTGTCGGCGGAATCGCGTGTCATCTTCGACTGCTCCGAGAAGCGGCCGAGCGATCGCAGGGTCTTGTCGCGCTCCCGCAGGAGCAGACGCTCGATGGTCTCGAGCTCGGTCCGATCCATTCGTCTGCCTCGTTCCAGCTGGGCGGATGGGCGTGGATGCATGGGGGGTGGCGTTTTGGGCGGGGGAAGGCGCCGCGGATCACGCCCCGGAAATCCGAGGAGGAACCTCGAAGTCCACCGAGATTCGGAGCGCTTGTACACCGATGTGCGCCAAGGGTTTCCCGCGCGCGGCGACGCCCGGGCGTGCAGTCCGCGAAGGCGGACTTCGTGCCGTTCCAGCGGCGGGTCTCCAACCCGTCGTTCCCCAACCCGCCGACTCCTGTCCAACCCTCAGCGGCCGAACACCAGCCGCACCACGTCGTTGCCGTTGGCCCAGATCATCAGCGCCACCACGATCACCAGCCCCACCTGCGAGAGCCGGATGCGCGCCTCCACCGAGAGCGGCCGGCCGCGCACCGCCTCAAAGGCCAGGAACATCAGGTGCCCGCCGTCCAGGATGGGGATGGGCAGCAGGTTGATCACCGCCAGGTTCACCGAGAAGAAGGCCAGGAACCCCAGCCACACGGCCAGCCCCAGCCGCGCCGTCTCGCCCGAGGCCTGCCCGATGGAAAGCAGCCCGCCCATGTTGCGCGCCGACACCTGTCCGGCGAGCAGGCGCTTCAGGAAGTCGCCGATGACCGCCGCCGAGCCCCAGGTGGCGCGCGCACCCAGGCGCACGGCCTCGCCCACTCCCACCCGGCGGTCGACCCCCGCGGGCTGCGGGATCCCCGCGCCGATTCGCCCCACCATCACCCGCTTGCCGCCCCCGTCGGTGTCGCGCTCCGCGGCCGGCGTGACGGTGACGTCCACCGTGCGCCCGCCGCGCGCCACGGTGAGCCTGAGCGGCTTCCCCGGGTGCCCCTGGATCGCCGCCACCAGCTGCTGCCAGCTCACGATCGGCCGCCCCTCCACCGCGGTCACCCGGTCGCCCGCGCGCAGCCCGGCGCGCGCGCCGGGTTTCCCGGCCTGCACCGTCTCCAGCACCGGCGAAGCGAACGGGGTGAGGCCCTGCAGCGCCTCGATCCGCGCGCTGGACCCGGCCGGCAGCGTCACGGTGACGGGCGGGGCGTCGGCGAAGCGGAGCGGCGTCGGACCCGCCGGGGCGCCCTCCAGCGCGTCGGCGGCGTCGTTCCACGCGCGCACGGGACGGCCCGCGACCTCCACCAGGCGCGCGCCCTCGGGCACGCGGGCGAACCCGGCGCGGACGGCGGCGGGGTTCTCCGCGGCACCCGCCACCGACAGCCGGGTCTCGGTCACGATGCGCGTACCCTGCGCGAGGAAGAGCCCCGAGTAGAGCAGGAAGGCGAACACCAGGTTCATCAGCACCCCGGCGGTGATCACCAGCGTGCGCGCCCAGAGCGGCTTCCCGTCGAAGGTGCGCCTGGGGTCCACCTCCTCGGCCGCCGGCCCGCCGCCCTCCAGCGCCTCGGCGGCCTCGTCGTCCTCCATCCCCGCCATCTTCACGTAGCCGCCCAGCGGGATGGCGGAGAGGACGAACTCGGTCTCGCCCACGCGGAACCCGGCCAGCCGCTTCCCGAAGCCCAGCGAGAAGCGCGGCACCTGGATGCCCACCAGCTTGGCCGCGAAGAAGTGCCCGAACTCGTGGACGAGGATCAGGATGGAGAGGGTAGCGATCAGCGAGACGAGGTAGATCAGCACGGGGCCAGCCTCACGATGAATTCTTCGGCGGCCCGGCGCGCCCGGGCGTCGGCCTCGAGCACGTCGGGGAGCGAGTGGACGGGCGTGGCGGGGCAGCGCTCCAGCGTCTCCGCCACCGCCTCG
>DASYJZ010000367.1:0-1768 GCA_035995965.1 Longimicrobium sp.
CGGGGCGGCTGTTCGGGGCGGGGCAGCTGCTGGACGCGCGGCGCTGGTTCATCATCCTCCCCGACGGGATCGGGCACGGCGCCTCCAGCCGGCCGAGCGAGGGGCTGCACGCGCGCTTCCCGCGCTACAGCTACGACGACATGGTGCGCGCGCAGCACCGGCTACTGACGGAGCACCTGGGCGTGAACCACCTGCGGCTGGTGATGGGCACGTCGATGGGCGGGATGCACACCTGGGTGTGGGGCTACACGCACCCGGACTTCATGGACGCGCTGATGCCGCTGGCCAGCGCACCGGTGCAGATCGCCGGGCGCAACCGCATGATGCGGCGGATGATCGCGGACGCAATCCGTGGGGACCCCGAGTGGCGCGGCGGCGACTACGCCACGCAGCCGCGCGGGCTCGCGGACGCGATCCACATCCTGATGATGATGACCAGCAGCCCGCTGCAGCAGCAGAAGGCCGCGCCCACCCGCGAGGCCGCGGACTCGCTGCTGGAACGGACCGTCCGCCGCTACCTGTCGACGATGGACGCGAACGACATGCTTTACGCCTTCGACGCGTCGCGCGACTACGACCCCTCGCCGCACCTGGGGGAGATCCGCGCGCCGCTGCTGGCGGTGAACTCCGCGGACGACCTGGTGAACCCGCCCGAGCTGGGGATCCTGGAGCGCGAGATCCGCCGCGTGCCGCGCGGCCGCTTCATCCTCATCCCCACCAGCGACGCCACGCGCGGCCACGGCACGCACTCCCTCCCCGACGTCTGGGGCCGCTACCTAGCGGAACTCCTGGCCGAGTCGGAGAGCCGCTGATGCCGCGCGTCCACGTGACCGGCTGGCGCTACGGCATGCAGAAGGTCTCGACGACCCAGGTGCTGCGCGACCATCTCGGCCTGGGCCTGGCCGAGGCGAAGGGGCTCACCGACGCGATCCTCGACGGCAAGGAGCTGTGGCTGGAGGTCGAGTCGGCTGTCGCCGCGGACGAGTTGGCCGCCGCGCTGCAAGAGCTCGGCGTCGATGCGGCGGCCGAAGCGGACGCGTCGACGGCAAACGCGTGAAACGAACCGAGCGCCTGGGCGAAGCCGTCGCACCGGACGGTACCGTGCTGGCGCTCCACCGCCACGGCGGCGACTGTGCGCTCCTCGTGAACGGCCGGGAGCTCATGTCCACCCGCCGGCACCTGTCCGAGGACGTGCTCGCGGAGCTGGTGTGCGCCCCGCTGCGGGAACGCGGCGAGGTGCGCGTGCTGATTGGCGGGCTGGGGCTGGGGTTCACGCTCCGGGCGGCGCTGCGCACGTTGGCGGCGGACGCCCGGGTGGTCGTGGCGGAGATCGTGGAGGAGGTCATCCGCTGGAACCAGAACCCCGACTACGCGCTGGCCGCCGATGCGCTGCTAGACCCGCGGGTGGACCTCCGCCACGACGACGTCGCGAACGTCCTGCAGGCGAGTGCCGGCGGGTTCGACGCGATCATGCTGGACGTGGACAACGGCGCGGCGCCGCTGACCACGCGGGGCAACGCGGTGCTCTACACCGCGCATGGCATCCGGCGAGCGGCGGCGGCCCTGCGCCCGGGCGGCCGGCTGGCGTACTGGTCGGCGGAGAAAGATCCCGCCTTCGAAACGGCGCTGCGGCGCGCGGGACTGGCCGTGGAGGTGACCCGGGTGCCGGTGTACCCGGGCGCGAAGGGCAAACACACGATCTTCGTGGCCACGCGCGTCGCGGCTGCCGCATCGGGGTGAGGAGGTCCATCCGCTGCCGTCGGCTCAC
>DASYJZ010000368.1:0-8486 GCA_035995965.1 Longimicrobium sp.
GCCGAACGCACTGAACCTGACCGGAATTGCGCTGACCACCGACCAGGGCCGCTGGAAGCGCCTGGCGACCAAGCTGGCGAAGGAGGTGCTGGCGCCCAACGCGGAGAAGACCGACCGCGAGGCCATCTTCCCCATGGCCAACCTGCGCCGGCTCGGCGCCGAGGGGCTGCTCGCCCTCCCGCTCCCCAAGGAGATGGGCGGAAAGGGCGAGACCATCCTCACCACCGCCCTGGTCACCGAGGAGCTGGCGCAGGGGTGCGCGTCGACGGCCATGTGCTTCCACATGCACATGAGCACCATCCCGCTGATCGCCGCGCTGGTGGAGGGCGACCAGGTGGAGAAGCTGCTGGGGCCGATCGTGCGCGGCGAGGCCTTCGGCTCCTTCGCCATGAGCGAGCCGGGCTCGGGGAACCGCCTCTGGCACACCGACAGCTTCGCGCAGCGCGAGGGCGACGACTTCGTGATCGACTGCTTCAAGTCGTTCGCCACCAGCGCCGGGCAGGCCGACTACTACGTGGTCCCCACCCGCCCGTCCGCCGAGTCCGGGCCCAACGACCTGAGCCTGTTCATGCTCGACGGCAAGGACCCCTGCATCAAGCCGGTGGGGGTGTGGGACGGGATGGGGCTGCGCGGCAACTCCAGCACGCCGGTGAAGTTCGACCGCTGCATCGCCCCCGAGTGGCGCCGCCTGGGCGGCGAGAACGCGGGCTTCTCCATGCTCTTCGCCTACTCGCTCCCCATCTACCAGGTCGGCCTCGCCGCCTGCTACGTGGGGATCGCCCAGTCGGCCTACGACACGGCGGTGGCGCACGTCAAGAAGCGCATCCACACCGACACCAACCAGGCGCTGGCGAAGCTCGAGACCGTGCAGCGCTACGTGGCCGAGATGCGCGTGCGCATCGACCTGGTGCGGGGGATGGTGCACCGGGTGGCGCAGATGTCCGACAACGCGCTGGTGCTCTTCGACGAGCTGCACTCCGCCGGGCTGCTGGACGAGATCATCCGCGAGAACCCCGACGACCCCTTCTTCGTGGAGATCGCGCAGGTGAAGGCCGCCGCCGCCGAGATGGCGGTGGACGTGGCCCACAAGGCGCTGCAGGTGTGCGGCGGCACCGCCTACAAGCGCGGCCACCCTTGCGAGCGCGCCTACCGCGACGCCCGCGCCGGCTCGGTGATGGCGCCTTCGGACGACACGCTCAAGCTCATCGTGGGCCGCCAGGTCCTCGGCATCGAGCAGCCCTGGGAATAGCATTCCGACGGGGGGACGCGGCCCGCGTCCCCCTTCCCGATCCGGCATCCAACACCCCGAACCCCGCACCGCAGCCATGATCGCCGACATCGCCACCGCCACCCTGGAAGAGTGCCTGAGCGACTTCCGCGACCGCTTCAACGAGAACGCGCGCGTGAAGAAGCTGATCGCCGGCTGGAACCGCGACGTGCTGGTGGAGCCGCTGGACGCGCCCACGGCCTACACCATGACCATCGCGGACCTCGAGATGACCAGCGTCTCCCCCGGGATCGCCGAGGGCGAGGGCACGGTGCACATGCAGGCCGACGAAGAGATCCTCAAGCGCATCTTCACCGGCGACTACAACCCCGCCACGGCGCTGATCGACGGCAACATGGCGGTGTTCTCGGCCGAGCGCGACAAGGTGAAGCTCGAGGCCATCGCCATGGTGATCTGGGGCCTCTAGGCCGCCAGACCCACCTCACGCACGGAAGCGAGCGATGAAGCGCTGGTTCGAGCTGCTGTTCTACGTGACCTTCGGCGCCGGCATGGCGTTCGGGATGAGCTCGTTCACCATGCTCTCGGGGCTGAACGAGATCGTCACCGGGCCTTGGGTGGTGGTGGCCATCGTGCTGGCCGGGCTGCTCTGCGCCGCCATCTCGTCCTCCGTGGCCGAGCTGGCCAGCATGTACCCCTCGGCGCCGGGGGTGCGCACCTACCTGAAGGCCGCGTTCGACAACCGCGTGTCGCTGCTGCTGGTGTACCTGTACCTGATCTTCATGGTGCTGGTGGCGGCGGTCGAGGCCTTCATGTTCGCGCTGGTGCTCGGCTCCGTCTTCCCCGCGGTCCCCCTGCTGGTGGCGGCGCTCGCGATCATCGGCTTCACCGTGGTGGTGAACCTGTACGGGCTGGAGCTGCCCAAGACCATGCAGATCGTCACGACCCTGCTGCTGATCGTGCTGATCGTCGTGCTGGCGGTGGTGGGGATCACGCGCGGCTCCCAGGTGCCGGCGGGCAACGAGGGGTGGGCGCAGGCGGCGAAGGTCCCCGCGGCGATCGGGATGGCGGTGTACCTGTTCATCGGCTTCGAGTGGATCACCATGCTGGGGATGCGCCCGGACTCGTACAAGCGCACCATCCCGCTCTCCATGCCGCTCGCCATCGCCACCAACGTCGTCGCCTACTCGCTCTGCGCCTTCGGCTTCTGGCGGATGCTGCCGCATTCGGTGATCGTGGAAGGCACCACCCCGCAGGTGCCGTACTTCACCGCGCTGCTGGGCCCCTGGGGCCCATACCTGGCGCTCGGCGTCTCCTTCCTGGCGATCTTCTCCACCTTCAACGCCGGGGTGATGGGGGGTTCGCGCCTGATCTACGCGCTGACCCGCGAGGGGATCCTCCCCGGGTGGTGCGCGAAGATGAACGAGCGCGGCGCGCCGGTGGGGGGGATCCTCACCCTGGGCACCCTCGCGGCGCTCATGGCGGTGGTCGTGGTCACTTGGCGGCTGGAGGTGCTGGCCGCGGTGATCGGCTCGGCCTTCGTCTGCTTCGTCTACGCGGCCTTCATGCTGGCCGTGATCAAGCTGCGGCGCACCCGCCCGCAGGCGCGCCGCTCGTTCCGCACCAGGGTGCCGGAGTGGCTGCAGTGGGCCATCGCCGCCGCCTTCCCGCTGCTCGGGCTGTCGTCGCTGGTCTCGCAGCCCGGTCCGCGCTCCGTGCCCATCGCGGGCGCCCTCGCCTTCGTGGCGGCGGCCGCCCTGCTCACCCGCTGGTCCCACGCCCGTACGGAGAAGAGCAAACGTGCCACCCCGTACCGTACCGTCCTCGAGCCCGAAGCCTAGGGACGCCGTTCCCCCGCACGGCGCCGGCGGCAACCACGCCGCGCCGGACGCGGCCGACGCGGCCGACGCGGTCGACTCGATCGACGCCGTAGCCGCCTGGGGACGCTACTGCCGGCCCGCCGTGCTGCGCGTGATGCAGGCGGTGGGGCTGGACGCGCTCTACGAGCGCGCGGAAGGCGACCTGCTGTGGCGCCGCACCCCCACCGGGCTGGTGGAGGTGCTCGACCTGGTGGGCGGCTTCGGCGCCAACCTCTTCGGGCACTACCACCCCGAGCTGGTCGCCGAGGAGCGGCGCCTCAGCGAGCGCAAGGTGCCGCTCCTGGCCCAGGGCTCCTGCCGCGGCGGCGCCGCGCGCCTGGCCATGGAGCTGGCCGCGCGGCTGGGCGACTACGTGACCATCTTCACCAACTCGGGGACCGAGACGGTGGAGGCGGCCATGAAGCACGCCCGCCTGGAGACGGGGCGGGGGAGCTTCTGGGCGGTGCGCGGCGCCTTCCACGGCAAGACGGTGGGCTCGGTGCAGGCCACCTGGAGCTACCGCGAGGCCTACGCCGGCTGGGGCCCGCGCGTGCGCTTCCTCGACCCGCACGACCCGGCCGACTGGGCCGCCGCCGAGGCGGAGCCCGAGGCGGCCGACCTGGCCGGCGTGCTGCTGGAGCCGGTGCAGGGCGAGGGTGGCGTGCGCCCACTCCCGGCGGACTTCGTCGCCTGGGTGGCCGCGGCCTCCCGCCGGCGCGGCGCCCCGCTGATCGTGGACGAGATCCAGAGCGGCCTGGGGCGCACCGGGACGCTCCTCGCCAGCCACGCGCTGGGGATCGAGCCGGACTACCTCTGCCTCTCCAAGGCGCTGGGCGGCGGGCTGGTGAAGATCGGCGCGCTGATGATCAACCGCGAGCGCCTGGTCGACGACTTCACCCTGGCGCACACCTCCACCTTCGCCGAGGACGACCGCGGCTGCCTGCTGGCGGCGAAGGCGCTGCAGATCATCGACCGCGACGACCTGCCGGGGCGCTGCGCGGCCTCGGGGGCGGCGCTCAAGGCGCGGATGCAGGCGGTCGCCGACCGCTTCCCCGACGTGATCGAGGAGGTGCGCGGGGCGGGGCTGATGGTGGGCGTGCAGCTGCGCGACCAGGGCGACTCGCCGTCGAACACGCTGCGCATGCTCTCGCGCCAGGAGTACCTGGGCTACGCGGCCGCGGCGTACCTGCTGAACGTGCAGCGGGTGCGGGTGCTGCCCACGCTCAGCTCGCCGCTGACGCTGCGGGTGCAGCCCTCGGCCTACGTGACCGAGCAGCATATGGACCGCGCCGCCGCGGCCGTCGAGGCGCTCTGCACGGCCGTGCGCGCGCTGGACCTGGTGCACCTCACCGGCTTCTCCGTGGGGCGTCCCGCCGCGCCGGTGCAGGTGTGGCGTCCCGCGGTCCCCCTGCGCCGCGAGACCCCGCGTATCGCGAAACGCGTCGCCTTCCTGGGGCACCTGATCGTCCCCGAGCACGCGGTGCTCTGGGACGGCGCGCTGGAGCGCTTCACCGCCGACGAGATCGACACCCACGTGCGCCGCTCGGCGCGGATGATGGGGCCCGTCATCTTCGACCAGGAGCACATCACCTCGGTCACGGGCGAGCAGGTGCACTTCTCCTTCATCGGCCTCTACCTCACCTCGGCGCAGGTCGCCGAGTCGCTGGCGAAGCGCGACGGCGACTGGATCATGGCCAAGGTCGAGGAGGCCGCCGAGCTGGCCCGCGACGCCGGGTGCCAGGTGATCGGGCTGGGGGGCTACACCTCCATCGTGGCCCGCAACTGCAAGCGGGTGCGCACCCCCGGGATCCTGCTGACCTCCGGGAACTCGCTCACGGTGGGGATGGGGCTCGAGGCGCTCCGCCGCGCCGCCGACGAGCTGGCGATCGACATCCCCTCGTCCGCGCTGGGCGTCGTCGGCGCCGGCGGCAACATCGCCTCGACCTATGCGGCGATGATGGCGCCCCGGGTGCGCGAGGTGGTGCTGGTGGTGCGCGACCCCGCCTCCCCGCGCGCCCGCGCCCAGGTCGAGGCGCTGCGCCTGGCCGCGCCCGACACGCGCATCAGCGCCACCGCCGACATGGGGGAGCTGCGCCGCTGCCCGCTGGTGCTCTCCGCCTCGAACTCCGCCGAGTCGCTGATCTTCCCCCACCACGTCTTCGAAGGCCCCGCCGTGATCTGCGACATCTCGCTCCCCCCTGACGTGGACCCGTCGGTGGCGCGCGAGCGCCCCGACGTGCGCGTGATCCGCGGCGGGGTGGTGCGGCTCCCCCACAACCCTCGCTTCGGCCTTGCCGGCGCCCCGCTGGACCCGGGGCTGGTGTACGCCTGCCTGGCCGAGACGGTGCTGATGGGGCTGGAGGGGGCCACCGAGCACGGCTCGTACGGCCCGGTGACGGCGGCCGGGGTCGAGGCGGCGCTGGCGATGGCGAAGCGCCACGGCTTCGAGCTGGGGCAGTACCAGCAGGCGCGGGCCTACTGACATGGCGCGCTTCCTGGGGGGTTCCAACGGGAACGGAAACGGGAACGGCGCCCGCCCCGCCGCGGCGCAGCCGGTGGTGCTGGTGACCGGCGCGTCGTCGGGGATCGGGAAGGCGTGCGCCGACCTGCTCTCCGCGGGCGGCTGCCGGGTGTACGGCGCCAGCCGCACCGCCCCCGACGGGGACGCGGCGTACCCCTGCCTGCGCATGGACGTGGGCGACGAGGGCTCGGTGGCCGAGGGCGTGGCCTGCGTGCTGGAGCACGAGGGGCGCATCGACGCGGTGGTGAACTGCGCGGGCTTCGGCATCGCCGGCGCGGTGGAGGAGACCTCGATCGACGAGGCCAAGGGGCAGTTCGACACCAACTTCTTCGGCGTGCTGCGCGTCTGCCGCGCGGTGCTCCCGTCCATGCGCGCGCGGCGCCACGGCACCATCGTGAACATGAGCTCCATCGCTGGGCGGGTGTCGCTCCCCTTCCAGGCCTTCTACAGCGCCAGCAAGTTCGCGCTCGAGGGGATGACCGAGGCGCTCCGGATGGAGGTGCGCCCCTTCGGCATCCACGTGGTGCTGGTGGAGCCGGGCGACACGCGCACCCGCTTCACCGTCAACCGCCGCAAGACCGTGGGGTCGCTCTGCGAAGCCTCGGCCTATCGCTCCGCCTTCGCCGACGCGATGGGGGTGGTGGAGGTCGAGGAGCAGGCGGGGGTGGACCCGGGCCCGGTGGCGAAGGTGGTCGCGCGCGTGGTGCGCGCCAATGCCCCCGACCTGCGGTACACCGTGGGCCCCACCATGCAGCGCCTGGCGCCACTGATCCGCGGCGTGCTCCCCTACTCCGTGTACGAGACGCTGATGCGCAAGCACTACGGCCTGTAGCCGCCCACCGCAGCGAGGGAGCCGATGCGCGTTCTGAAGAGGTGCGACCTCTACACCGCGGCACGCGAGTGCCAGGCGGCCGGCCTGTACCCGTACTTCCAGCCGATCGAGCGCTCCGACGACGCCGAGGTGGTGATCCGCGGCGAGCGGAAGGTGATGGCGGGCTCCAACAACTACCTGGGGCTCACCCACCACCCGCTGGTGCTGGAGCGGGCGCGCGAGGCGCTGGCCCGCTACGGCTCCGGCTGCACCGGCAGCCCGCTGCTGAACGGCACCCTGGACCTGCACCTGGAGCTGGAGCACAGGCTCGCCCGGCTGCTGGGCACCGAGGCGGCGCTGGTGTTCAGCACCGGCTACCAGGCCAACCTGGGCGTGGTCTCCACCCTGCTGCGGCGGGGCGACCACCTCTTCATGGACCGGCTGAACCACGCCAGCCTGGTGGACGGCGGCGGCCTCTCCGGCGCGGCGGTGCACCGCTACGCGCACGGCGACCTCGCCACCCTGGAGCGGCAGCTCGCCGCCACCCCCGCCGACGCGGCCCGGCTGATCGCGACGGACGGGGTGTTCTCCATGGAGGGCGACATCGCCGACCTCCCGGGGCTGGTGGAGCTGGCCGACCGCTACCAGGCCGACCTGCTGGTGGACGACGCGCACGCGCTGGGGGTGCTGGGCGCGCGCGGCGGGGGGACGGCGCAGCACTTCGGGATGGAGGGGCGGGTGGGGCTCACGGTGGCCACCTTCTCCAAGTCGCTCGCCTCCATCGGCGGGATGGTGGCGGGGCCCGAGTCGGTGCTGCACTACCTGCGGCACCACTCGCGGCCCTTCATCTTCAGCGCCAGCATGCCGCCGGCCTCGGTCGCCACGGTGCTGGCGGCGCTGGAGGTGATGGAGCGCGAGCCGGAGCGGCGCGAGGCGCTCTGGCGCAACACCCGCGAGACGCGCGCGGGGCTGGTCTCCATGGGCTTCGACGTGGGGCGCAGCGAGACCCCGGTGATCCCGGTGGTGATCGGGGAGATGCTGGAGACCTTCGCCTTCTGGAAGGCGCTGTTCGAGGCCGGGGTCTTCACCAACCCCGTCACCCCGCCCGCCGTGCCCCCCGGCGAGTGCCGGCTGCGGGTGTCGCTGATGGCCACGCACACCCCCGCGCACGTGGAGCGCATCCTCGACGGCTTCGACCGGGCCCGCCGGCAGATGGCGCGCGCCGCGCGCCACGCCCCCGCCGCCGTGCTGGCGGCGGCCACCCCGTGAGCGGAGGCACGATGATTCGGACGGTGGAGGCGCGCGCGCCGCTGAAGGTGCTGGGCATCTCCGGGAGCGTGCGCCGCGGCTCGTACAACCGCGCGCTGCTCGAGGCCGCGCGCGAGCTCGCGCCGGCGGGGATGACCCTCTCCATCCACGACCTCTCGCCGCTCCCGCTCTTCCGCCCGGACACCGAGCCGCCCGCCGAGGTCCGCGAGCTGATCGCCGCCATCGGCGCGGCCGACGCGCTGCTGGTGGCGACCCCCGAGTACAACTACGGCGTCCCCGCGGTGCTCTGCAGCGCGCTGGAGTGGGCCTCGCAGCCTCCCTGCTCCTCCGTCCTGCGCGGGAAGCCCGCCGCGGTGATGGGCGCCTCCACTGGGCGCGGCGGCACGGTGCGGGCGCAGCTCCAGCTCCGCCAGGCGTTCCTCTACACCGGCGTCTGCGCGCTGCTGCAGCCCGAGCTGATGGTGGACCGCGCGCAGGACCACTTCTCGGCGGACGGCCGCCTGGTGGCGCCTCCGCTGCGCGACCGGCTGTCCAAGCTCCTCGCCGGGCTGGCGGAGTGGACGCGAATGCTGTCCGGCCCCGTCCGCGAGCCGCATCCCGTCCTCGCCGCCGCTGCGACCGGGAACGGCAACGGCGCGTCCCCGGCGCTGCACGGCGCGGGCGAGGGGGTGCTCCAGCAGGGCTGATTCGCTCGACCCGGGCTGGCGGGGCGGGGAAGTCGTCCGCTGCCGGCCATCCGTTCATCCGCACGCTTCTCCCGACGCGCCTTCATGTCACCGGCTTCCCTGCGCGTTTCCTAAC
>DASYJZ010000369.1:0-3119 GCA_035995965.1 Longimicrobium sp.
GCCGTCCTCGAAGCTCGCCTGGATGTGGTCGGCGTCCACGTCGCGCGGGAGGACGAAGGAGCGGGCGAAGGTGCCCCAGCGGCGCTCGGCCAGGTGGTAGCGGCCGTCCTGCCCCTCGGTGCGCTCCTCGCGCTTCTCGCCGCGGATGGTGAGGACGTTGTTCTCCACGTCGACCTCGATGTTCTCGCGCTTCAGGCCGGGCATCTCCACCTGCACGCGGATCTCGCGCTCGGTCTCCACCACGTCGGTCTCCGGTGCGCGCATCAGCGACGCCGCGCTGCGCGTACCGGTGTTGCCGAAGAGCTGGTCGAACATCGCGAGCGGGTCGCCCGCCAGGCGGTTGTACGTCGGGGTGATGGCCATGGTGCTCTCCTTTCGGGTGTGCGTTTCTCCGGCCCACGGCGGGCCGGTGCGGGTAAAGGAACGCGTCACGCCGCGCGGTTCCGCGGGCGCTTGCCGGCCCATGAAAAAGGCAATCGGCGGACCAGCCCGCATCGGCCAAAACGACAATTCCGCGGCCTGCTACGGCAGTGTCGACTGCGCGCGTGGCAGAGCGAGATGAACGCGACCCGCCCCGCGTCCGGGTGTCCGGGCGCGGGGCGGTTGGTGTCGGTACAGTCGGCGGCGTAGCCGTGGCTGCGGCGACGCCCGGGGAAGCCGTCGTCAGCGCTTGGGTCCGGTCGGTCTCCGCAGGCGCGCTCCTCCGCCTACCGTGCGACGGGGCCCGAACATCAGCCCCACCCTCGCCTCCGTGGCGACCGGGCCGCCGGTGAAGGCGAGGCTTTCGACCACCGCGCGGCCGACCGGGACCAGCGCGGGGGTCTCGCTATTCACCGCCACGATCCGCGCCCGCCCGGCGGCGCCGACGGTGTAGCGGACGTCGACCCGGCCGCGGACGGCCGCGGCCTTCATCGCGGGGGTGTAGAACCGGTCGATCGCCGCCCGGAGCTGCTCCCGGCCGGGGATGGGGGCCGTCGTTGGCACGTCGCTCGAGGCGAACGCGCTGATCCCGTCGGCGTCGGTGAACCCGGAGATCTGCCGCGGCAGCCCGTCCGGGCGCCCGTCGGCGTTGCTGGAGCTCATCTGGAATTCCCCGGGGGCCTCGCCCGGCCGCTTCAACTGCACCCAGACGATGGTCACCGGCGTCGGCGCGACGGCGCCGGCGGGCTGCGCCATGCGGTCGATGGAGCGGACCGACGCGTCGTCGGGAAGGCGCGCGAGCACCATCTGCTCCTCGCGGCCCTTCACGGCGATCTTGTGACCCGGCACGGCGGCCGCCTCGCCGGGGGTGGGCGCGCGCCGCAGCCGCTCGTGCGAAACGACGTCGCCGCCGGGAGACACGGTGAACGTCAGGTACTCGTCGTCGCCGAGCCCGCCCTGCGCCACCTCGGGAAAGTAGCGCGCGACCGCCTCCCGCAGGCTGATCTTCGCCCTCGGCAACCCCGCGGCTTCACCCTCGGCGGCGTAGAGGCGACGGCTGCCGCCGGGGGACGGCTGCAGGGGGCCGGGCGCCTCGCACGCGACGGCGAGGAGCACGGCGGACACCGCGCCGAATGCGGCGGCGCGGAGGAGCGCGAGGCGGACGCGGGGTGCGGTCATGAGGTGGATCCTCCGTTCGAGGGACGAGGCAGGCTCCGAGAACGCGGCCACCGCGAGGCGCGAGCGGCCCAGGCGGCACCCGACCTCCAGCAGCGCCGCCCCGTACACGCGCGCGTCAGCCCCACCGCGGAGCACCCGCGCGTCGCAGTCGACCTCCACCGCCAGGCGCAGGCGGCGGAGCTGCCACCAGAGCGCCGGGCTCCAGGGCATCAGCAGCACGCCCGCGGCGCCGAAGAGCGCCAGCCACGGGTCCGCCGCGTCCACGTGCTCGCGCTCGTGCCGCACGATCAGGCGGCGCAGCGGCTCGGGGAGCGACAGCGTCCAGCGGGGGAGGACAATCTGGGGGGCGAGCACGCCCACCACGGCCGGCCCCGTCTCGTCCGAGAGGAGCACCGGCGCACCGGCCACCACCGCGCGCTCCCACCTCCGCTTCCGCCGGCGCAGCGTCCACGCGCCGGCCGCGAGCGCCGCCGCCAGTCCCACGCTGGCCACGCCCCACGCGACGGGCAGCGCGCGCTCCAGCATGGCGGACGACGGACGCACAGCCGGCGTGGACACGGGTGGGGCCCCGCCGATCACCGGGATCGCGCGCACGGCGGGCACCAGGGTGGAGATGGGGATCACGCGCGTGTGCCCCGCGTCCTCGCGCCGGGCGAAGGGGAGCGGCAGCAGCAGCGAGGCCGCGATCGCGCCGACCCATGCCCAGCGCGTGGGGAGGCGGGCGAGGCGCAGCCCCCGCTCCGCCGCGAGCCCGGCCAGCCCCGCCAGCGCCGCGACCGCCGCGGCGAAGAGCATCCAGCGGATCATTGCTCGCCTCCTTCCCCCAGCCGCTCCTCGAGCAGCGTGCGCATCCGCCGTAGCGCCTCGTCGGTGAGGCCGCGGTCGGAAACCAGGTGGGTGAGCAGCAGCTCGGGCGAGTCCTTGAACAGCTTGCGGGTGATGCGCCGCAGCACGCTGGCCCCGGCATCGCGGCGCTCCACCAGCGGGTGGAAGCGGTGCGCCTTCCCCGCCTCGACGTGGCCGACGTACCCCTTCTCCTCCAGGGTGCGCAGCACGGTGAGCACGGTGGTATAAGCCAGGTCGTCGCTCAGGCGGTCGCGTACCTCGGCCACGGTGCCGCCGCCGAGGTCCCACAGCACCCCCATCACGTCCAGCTCGCGCTCGGTGAAGGCGATCTCCACGCGGATGTCTCCGGTCGGCGGGTCAGCGGGCGGCCGGCGCGTGCGTGCGCTCCGGCAGGAAGGCGATCACCATCACCATCTCCTCCCCCGGCCCGCTGGGCGGGAAGGTGAGGTCCGCCACCACGGCGCGGGCCGCCCGCTCGAACGCCGGGTCCACGCCTGGGTCGACGTGTACGCCGCGCGCCTTGCCGTCGGCGCCAACGGTGAAGTCCACGCCCATCCGCGCGGTGATCCCAGCGTCGCGCATCAGCGGCGGGTAGTGGCGGCGGATGGCGTCGCGGAGCGCGCGGTCCTCCGGGCTCTCGGCCCTGGCGGCGGCCGCGGAGCCGGGGCGCGGGC
>DASYJZ010000370.1:0-18106 GCA_035995965.1 Longimicrobium sp.
GGCTCCAGCGCCTCGCCGCCGAACACCACCAGGCGCAGCGCCAGCGGACGCGCTCCGCCGCCGGCCGCCAGCTCCTCGTCCACCCGCGCGAGCTGGCGGAAGGCGCTCGGCGTCTGCGAGAGGACGGTCACCCCCTCGCGCTCCAGCAATGCGTGGAATTCGTCCGGCGAGCGGCTGGTGAGATAGGGGACGACGACCAGGCGCCCGCCGTAGAGGAGCGCCCCCCAGATCTCCCAGACCGAGAAGTCGAAGGCGACGGAGTGGAACAGGGTCCACACCTCGTCTTCGCCGAACCCGAACCAGCCGTCGGTGGCGGAGAACAGCCGGGTGACGTTTGCGTGCGTGACGGCGCACCCCTTCGGCTTCCCGGTCGAGCCGGAGGTGTAGATGACGTACGCCGTGTTCCCAGGCACCGCACCGGAAGCCGGCGCGTCGCCGGAGAGGGCGGCGATGACGGGCCAGTCGCAGTCCAAACAGACGATCTCGGCCGACGATGCCGGGAGCGTCTCCAGCAGCCGCGCCTGGGTGACCAGGACGCCGATCCCCGCGTCGTCGATCCCGTACGCCAGCCGCTCGGCCGGGTGGGCAGGATCCAGCGGGACGTAGGCGCCGCCCGCCTTCAGCACGCCGAGGACGGCGACCACCATCTCCGCCGACCGCTCCACGCACAGCCCCACGCGCGTCTCCGGGCCCACGCCGAGCGCCTGGAGGTGGCGCGCGAGCCGGTTGGCGCGCTCGTCCAGCTCGCGGTAGGTGATCGCCTCGCCTTTGTGGGTGACGGCCGCCGCACCCGGCGTCCGCGCCGCCTGGGAGGCGAAGCGGTCGTGCAACGTCCCCGTCTCCTGCACCGGCGCGGCTGCGGCGCCGAAGGCGAGGAGCCGCGTGCGCTCGGCGGCGTCCGCCAGCGGGAGGATGGAGACGGGTGCGTCGGGATCGGCGGCGGCGGCGGCCAGCAGGGCGCGCAGGTGCCCCGCCATCCCCTCCACCGTGGCGGCGTCGAAAAGGTCGGTGGCGTACTCGAAGCCCGCCGAGAGTGCGTCCGCGCGCTCGGTGACGCCGAGGGTGAGGTCGAACTTGGCCGTACCGCCGTCCACCGACACCGGGGTGGTGGACGCGTCGGCCAGCACCAGGAGGTCGGCGGCGGACTCGTGGTTGTACGCGAACACCGCCTGGAAGAGCGGCTGCCGGCCCAGCGTGCGCTCGGGGCGCAGCTCCTCCACCAGCTTCTCGAAGGGGACGTCCTGGTGCGCCAGCCCGCCCAGCACCGACTCGCGCACGCGCCCCAGCAGCGTGCGGAACGACGGATCGCCCGAGAGGTCGCCGCGCAGCGGCAGGGTGTTCACGAAGAGCCCGACGATCCCGTCGGTCCCGTCCTGCGCGCGCCCGGTGACGGGGACGCCCACCACCACGTCGTGCTGCCCGCTCCAGCGCGACAGCAGCGCCTGGAAGGCGGCCAGCAGCGCCATGAACGGCGTGGCGCCGCCGCGGCGTGCCAGCGCGCGCACCCCGTCGGTGGCGGCCTCGTCCAGCTCGAAGCGGTGGATGGCGCCGCGGTAGCTCTGCACCGCGGGGCGCGGCCGGTCCGTCGGCAGCGCCAGCGCGGAGGGGGCACCCGCCAGCGCGCCGCGCCACCAGGCCACCTGGCCGTCCAGGCGCGCCCCGGTGAGCCAGGCGCGCTGCCCGGCGGCGTAGTCGGCGTAGCGCAGCACCGGCGGCGGGAGCGGATCGCCCTCGCCGAGCACGAAGGCGCCATACAGCGCCGACAGCTCGCCGAAGAGCAGGCGCAGCGACCAGGCATCGCCCACCGCGTGGTGCAGGGTGACGGCGAGCAGGTGGTCGTCGGTCGCGGCGCGCACCAGGAGCGCGCGGAAGAGCGGGCCGTCGGCCAGGTCGAAGGGGCGGCGGACGTCCGCCTCGACCGTCCGCAGCGCCTCGGCCTCGGCACGGTCGGGGGGGAGATGCGAGAGGTCGGCGAGGGAGAGGCGGAATCCCGCGCCCTCGAGCACCACCTGCGCCGGCTCGCCCCCATCACCCGCCCGGAAGACGGTGCGCAGCGCCTCGTGCCGGGCGACGAGCGCGGCCAGCGCGCGTTCCAGCGCGCCGGCGTCCAGCGCGCCGCGCAGCCGCACCACGGTGGGGAGGTTGTAGTGCGCGCGCCCGGGCTCCATCCGGTCCAGGAACCAGAGCCGCTGCTGCGCGAAGGAGAGCGGCGCCGGCCCCGTCTCCCCGCGCGCCTCCAGCGGGGGAAGGAGCTCTGCCCCGCCGCGGCGCTCCATCTCCACCCGCCCCGCCAGCGCGGCCACGGTGGGCGCGTCGAAGAGCGCCCGCAGTGGCAGCTCCACGCGGAAGACGTCGCGGACGCGCGCCACCAGCCGGGTGGCCAGCAGCGAGTGCCCGCCCAGTGCGAAGAAGTCGTCGTGGATGCCGACGTGCGCCGCGCCCAGCGCCTCGGCCCAGAGCGAGGCCAGCAGCTCCTCCGCCGGGGTGCGGGGAGCGCCGTATGCCGCCTCGTCGGCGACGCCCTCGGCGGCGGGGAGGGCGGTGCGGTCCACCTTGCCGTTCGGCGTGAGCGGGAGCGCGTCCAGCACGGCGAAGGCGGTGGGCACCGCGTGCGCGGGGAGGCGCTGGGCGAGGAACGCACGCAGCCCCGCCGCCGAAGGCGTCGCGCCCGCGCGAGGCACGGCGTACCCGGCCAGCACCGTCCGCCCCGGCTCCTCCTCGCGTACGGCTGCCACCGCGTCGGCGACGTCCGGGTGGGCGCGGAGCGCGGCCTCCACCTCGCCCAGCTCGATGCGGTAGCCGCGGACCTTCACCTGGCCGTCCAGCCGGCCGAGGAACTCGAGCACGAACGTGTCCGTCCACCGCGCCCGGTCGCCGGTGCGGTACATCCGCGCGCCGGACGCGTCCGCGAAGGGGTCGGCGACGAAGCGTTCCGCCGTTGCCTGGGGCCGGCCCAGGTAGCCGCGCGCGAGCAGCGGCCCGCCGATGCACAGCTCGCCGGGGACGCCGGCCGGGAGCAGCTCCCCCGCCGCGCCAGTGACGTACAGGCGGCGCCCGGGGAACGGTCGGCCGACGGGGACGCGCTCGCCGCGGAAGCCCGCGGGGACCTCGAAGGCGGCCGCGGTGATGAGCGCCTCGGTGGGTCCGTAGGCGTTCAGGAGCCGCGCGGAACCCTCTGCCTCGTCCCAGGCGCGCAAGGCGTCGGAGTGCATCACGTCGCCGCCGCCGATCACCAGGCGCGCCTGCTTCATCGCGGCGCGCGAGGCCGGGTCGGCCACGAGCTGGTGCCAGTACGCGGTGGGCGGGTTCACCACCGTCACCCCCTCGCGGCGGAGGAGCGCCGCCAGCTCGGCCGGCGTCGGCACCTCGTCGCCGCGGAGCACCACGCGCGCGCCGACGGCGAGCGGGGGAAGGAGCTGCTCCAGCGAGACGTCGAAGCTGGCCGAGGCGAACTGCAGCACCACGTCGTTCGCCGAGAGCCCGAACGCCTCCACCGCCGCCGCGCAGTGCGCGGCCGCCTCGCCGTGGCGCACGGCCACGCCCTTCGGCGTCCCCGTCGAGCCGGAGGTGTAGATCAGGTACGCCGCGTCTTCGGGACGCACCTCCTCCACGAACTCCGGGAGCGGTGCCCCGTCGTCCGCGTCGAGGAGGACGAGCGCGGGGCCCGCGGGGAGGCGATCCGCGAGTGCGGTGGTGGTGACCACGACCCGCGCGCCTGAGTCCGCCAGCATGTACGCCAGCCGCTCCGCCGGATACGCCGCGTCCAGCGGGAGATAGACTCCACCGGACCTGAGCGTCCCCAGCACCCCCACGGCGAACTCCGCCGAGCGCGAGGCGCAGACGCCCACCACGCACTCCCGGCCCACCCCCGCGGCGCGTAGCCGGCGGGCGAGCCGGTCCGCGCGTCCGCGCAGCTCGGCGTAGTCCAGCCGCTCGGCGCCGGCGACCAGCGCGACAGCGTCGGGCGTACGCTCCGCCTGCGCGTCGAAGAGGGTGGCGAGCGTCGGCGCGGCCTCGGCGACGTCGTCCCCCGTCCCCCGGGCCAGCAGCCCGGCGCGCTCCGCGGCGGAGAGGAGGTCGGTCGCGGCGATCGGGGCACCGGCGTCGGCGGCCATGGCGGCCAGCGCGCGCTCGTAGCGGCCGGCCAGGACCGCGGCCTCCACGGCGCCCATCGCGACCGGGTCGTAGTCCAGCCGGAAGCGGACGCGGCCGCTGTGCAGGTCGGTGTAGAAGTTGGTGACCAGCGAGAACTCGGTCTCCTGCAGGAACTTCGCGCCCTGGAAGGCGATCCCGCCGGTGGCCAGGAGGTCGTTGTAGACGTGGAAGTGGATGTAGTTGAAGGCGACGTCCACCAGCGGCGCGCGCCCGGCCAGGCGCTGCGCCTGGGCCAGAGGGAAGCGGCGGTGCGGGAGCATCTCACGCTCGGCCGCGAAGGCGGCGCGCACCAGCTCCAGCCAGCTTCCCTCCTCCACCCGCGCCACCAGCGGCACGGTGTTGAGGAAGAGCCCCAGGATCCGCTCGCCGTCCGCGGCCTCCGGGCGGCCGTTGGCCACCAGCCCCGTGAGCACCTGTTCGCGCCCGCCCAGCAGCGCCAGCACGCGCAGGTGGGCCGCCAGCAGCACGCTCTTCAACGGCACCCCCGCGCGCTCCGCCAGCCGCTTCAGCGCCTCCGAGGCCCGGGCGGAGAGCTCGGCCGCGTGGCTCGCGGCGCCGCGGGTCTCCACCGCGCGGGGCGCGTCGCCGCGCGGGAGGAAGGTCGTCTCCGCCCCGTCCAGCGCGCGCGCCCACCAGCCGCGCGTCTCCGCCGAGGCGAGCGCCCGGCGCTCCAGCGCCACGAAGTCGCCGAAGCCCAGGCGCGGCGCCTCGCCGGTGGGGTCCTCCGTCCCGTCGCGCAGGGCGACGTAGTGCCGGAAGAGCTCGGTGAGCAGGCTCGCCGTGCTCCACCCGTCCAGCACCGCGTGGTGCTCGGTGAGCGAGAAGCGGAAGGCGCCGTCCTCCAGCCGGTGCGCGTGGAAGCGGGCCAGCGGCGCCACGGAGCGGTCGAAGGGGCGCCCCATCTCCTCCCGCATCCAGGCGTCGAGCGCCGCCTCCTGCGCCTCCGGCGGCAGGTGACGCAGGTCGTCCACCCCCAGCGGAACCCCGGCCTCCGCGTGCACCAGCTGCAGCGGCTCGGGGAAGGCGCCCAGCTCGAACGAGGTGCGCAGGATCGGGTGGCGGCGCGAGACGTGGCGCACGGCCGCGCGGAGCGCCTCCTCGTCCCACGCCGTCTCGAGCCGGTACCCGGCGACGTTGTGGTAGCGCACCGACCCGGGGTCCAGCTCCGAGTGGTAGAGCATCCCGAGCTGGAGCTGCGTGGGCGGGTAGGCGTCCTCCACCCCCGCCGGGAGCAGCCGCCGCACCTCGTCCGCTACCAGCGCGAACGGCGCGAGCGGCTCCGCGCACTCCCCCGGCGCGAGCTCCGCAGAGGCGTCCGCCGCCCCGGCGAGGAGGCGGATGGTCTGCAGCTGGAAGAACTGCGGGAGGGTGACGGCCACCCCGCGCGCCCGGGCACGGGCCACCACCCGCACCGTGCGGATGGAGTCGCCGCCCAGCGCGAAGTAGTTGTCGTCGATCCCCACCCGCTCCACCCCCAGCACCTCGCTCCACGCCGCCGCCAGCGCCGCCTCCACCGGGGTGCGCGGCGGCGCGTACGCCTCGCCGCTTTCCACCGCCCCGGGGGCGGGGAGCGCGCGCCGGTCCAGCTTGCCGTTGGCGGTGAGCGGGAGCGCCTCCAGCGCCACGAACGCCGCGGGCAGCATGTGCTCCGGGAGCGACGCCGCCAGGTGCGCGCGCAGCTCCCCGGGCGCCGGGGCCGCGGTGCCGGCGGCGGCGACCACGTAGGCCACCAGCCGCCGGTCGCCCGCCGCGTCGGCGTGCAGCGCCACCGCGGCGTCCGCCACGGCGGGGTGCGCGGCCAGGGCGGCCTCCACCTCCCCGGTCTCGATGCGGAAGCCGCGGACCTTCACCTGCTGGTCGGCGCGGCCCAGGTACTCCAGCTCGCCGTCCGCGCGGCGCCGCGCCCGGTCGCCCGAGCGATAGAGCCGCGCGGCGGGGTCCGCCGAGAACGGGTCGCGGACGAATCGCTGCGCCGTGAGCTCCGGCCGGCTCAGGTATCCGCGCGCCACCCCCGCCCCGCCCACGCAGAGCTCGCCGGGGACGCAGGGGGGGACGGGCTCCAGGTTCGCGTCCAGCAGGTGCAGCGCGAGGTCGGGGATCGGCACGCCGATGGGGCTCCCCCCGCCCTCCAGGTCCGCGCGGGTGATCGGCCGGAAGGTGACGTGCACGGTGGTCTCGGTGATCCCGTACATGTTCACCAGCCGCGGCCGGTCGTCGCCGTGCCGGTCGATCCAGGGGCGCAGCCAGCGGGGGTCCAGCGCCTCGCCGCCGAGGACCACGTGGCGGAGCGCCAGCGCGGACGGGTCCACCCCCGAGGCCAGGTTCGCCTGCACCAGCTGCCGGAAGGCGCTCGGCGTCTGGCTGAGCACGGTCACGCCCTCGTCCACCAGCAGCCGGTGGAAGTCGTCGGGGGAGCGGGTAGTGAGGAAGGGCACCACCACCAGGCGCCCGCCGTACAGCAGCGCCCCCCAGGTCTCCCAGACGGAGAAGTCGAAGGCGCACGAGTGGAAGAGCGTCCACACGTCGTCCGCGCCGAAGCCGAACCAGCCGTCGGTGGCGTCGAAGAGGCGCATCACGTTGGCGTGCGTGACCTCCACCCCCTTGGGGCGGCCGGTGGAGCCGGAGGTGTAGATGACGTACGCCGGCGTGTCCGGCCCGGTCTCGACCACCGGGTCGTCCGCGCGCCCGCCGGCGGCCTCCTCCACGTCCATGCACACCGTCGCGGCGGCGTGCCCCGGAAGCCGCGCGAGCAGCGCCGACTGCGTCACCAGGACCGGCACCTCCGCATCGCGCAGCACGAAGGCGATGCGCTCCGCCGGGTAGTCGGGGTCCACGGGGACGTACGCGCCGCCGGCCTTGAGCACCCCCAGCACCGCGGCGACCAGATCGATCGACCGCTCCAGGCAGAGCCCCACCTTCGTCCCCGGGCGGACGCCGAGCGCCACCAGCCGGTGCACCAGGCGGTTGGCGCGGGCGTTCAGCTCGCCGTAGGAGAGCGTCTCCGCGCCGCAGGTGACGGCGGGCGCCTCCGGCCGCTCCGCCGCCATCCGCTCGAAGCGCCGGTCGATCCGCTCCGCCACGGGGAAGGCGCGCGTGGCGAGACCGGCCGCCACCAGCGCCTGCCGTTCCTCCGGCCCGGCGAGCGGGAGGCGCGAGACGCGCGTGTCGGCCTCGACGGCGACGGCCTCCAGCAGCGTGCGGTACTGCCGCACCATCGCGTCGATGGTGGCCGCGTCGAAGAGGTCGGAGCTGTACTCCCACACCAGCGTGATGCCGTCCGCCTCCCCCACCCGCCCCTGCCCCACCCGCTGCTCCGCGCGGGGGATGGCGATCACGTTGAGGTCGAACTTGGCGGACCCGTTGCTCAGCCCCGGCACCACCTCCACCTCCAGCCCCGGCAGCCGCAGCTCGGGGACGGGGGAGTCGTGGAACGAGAACATCGCCTGGAAGAGCGGGTTGTGTCCCAGCGACCGGGCGGGGCGCAGCGCGTCCACCAGCGCCTCGAAGGGGAGCTCCTGGTGGTCCGCCCCGGCCAGCACCTGGGCGTGCACCCGCCGCGCGAGCGCCGCGAACGGGGGGTCGTCTTCCAGCGCCACGCGCACGACCACCGAGTTCACGAACATCCCGATCAGCGCCTGCGTCTCCCCTTGGCGCCGGTTGGCGATCCCCGTCCCCAGGTTCAGGTCCGACTGCCCGGACCACCGCGACAGCAGCACCCCGAACGCGGCCGTCATGGTGGCGAAGAGCGTCACCCCGTCCCGGTGGGCGGCGGCGCGCAGCCGCGCGTACAGCTCCGGCGGGAGCTCGAAGCGTGGCGCGGCACCGCGGAACCGCTGCTCCACCGGGCGCGGCCGGTCGTGCGGAAGCTCCAGCACGGGCGTGCTCCCCGCCAGCCGCTCGCGCCAGAAGGCGAGCTGCCCGCGCGCCTCTTCGCCCTCCATCCACCGCCGCTGCCAGGCCGCGTAGTCGCTGAACTGCAGCGCCGGCTCCGCCAGCGGCGACGGCCGCCCGGCGGCGAAGGCGCCGTAGAGGGCCAGCAGCTCGCCCAGGAACACGTTGAACGACCAGCCGTCGTGCACGATGTGGTGCTCGCGGTGCACCAGCACGTGCTCGTCGGCCGCGCGGCGCAGCAGGAGCCAGCCGACCAGCGGCAGCCGGGTGAGGTCGTATGCCTGGGCGAACGCCTCGCGCAGGGTGCGCCCCTCCTCCGCCGCCCGCTCCGCCGGGGCGAGGCCGGAGAGGTCCAGCAGCGGCAGCTCCACGTCCCAGGGCGCGTGCACCTCCTGGTACGGGCGCCCGTTCTCGGCCGGGAACGTGGTGCGGAAGACCTCGTGCCGGCGGACGATCTCGGCGAGGGCGGCGCGCAGCGCGGCGGGTTCCAGCGCGCCGCGGAAGGTGAGCGATGCCTGAAAGTTGTACGACAGGTTGTCCGGGGCGAGCTGGATCAGGAACCAGACCCGCTCCTGGCTGAACGAGAGCGGCAGCCGCCCGCCGCGCGCCACCGGGACGACCGGCGGCGCCGGCGCGGACGCCTGCGCGGCGCCTTCCCGGCGCCTGCGCTCGATGGCGGCCGCGGTCCCGGCCACCGTGGGTGCGGCGAAGAGGTCGGCCAGCGACAGCTCCACCTGCATCCGGCCGCGCAGCCGGGAGGCCACCTGCGTGACCGCCAGCGAGTGGGCGCCCAGGAGAAAGACGTCGTCCTCCACCCCCACCCCGTCCACACCCAGCACCTCGGCCCAGATGGCGGCGACCTGCGCCTCGGTCTCGGTGCGTGGGGCCACCGCGGCGGACGCGATCTCGTCCGGCCGTTCCGGCGGGGCCGGCAGGGCGCGCCGGTCCACCTTGCCGTTGGGCGAGAGGGGGAGCGCGTCCAAGGCCACGAAGAGCGCGGGGACCATGTGGGCGGGGAGCCGCCGGGCCATCGCCTCGCGCAGCGCGGCCGCCGCGGGCGGGGCGCCGCCATGGCCCACCACGTAGCCCACCAGCCGCTTCTCGCCACGTCCGTCGGGGTGCGCCGCCACGGCGGCGGCGCCCACCCCCGCCTGCTCGCGCAGCACCGCCTCCACCTCGCCCAGCTCGATGCGGAAGCCGCGGACCTTCACCTGCTGGTCGATGCGCCCCAGGAAGTCCAGCGCGCCGTCCTCCCGCCGCCTCACCTGGTCGCCCGTGCGGTAGAGCCGCGCACCGCGGACGGAGGAGAACGGGTCGGGGATCCAGCGCTCCGCCGTCAGCGCGGGTCGGCCCAGGTATCCCCACGCGAGCCCCTCGCCGCCGGTCAGCAGCTCGCCCAGGCCGCAGGGGCGCATCGCCGCGTCCACCACCCAAGTCGTGGTTCCCCCCACCGCGGTGCCGATGGGGAGCGAGGTGGCCTCGAGGTCCGCCGGGCGGACGGTGTGGCAGGTGGTGAAGGTGGTGTTCTCGGTGGGCCCGTAGCCGTTGATCAGCCGCAGCGACGGGTTGGTCCGCGCCACGCGCCGCACGTGCGGCACCGACAGCACGTCGCCGCCGGCCAGGAGCTGCCGCAGCCCGGAGAAGATGCGCGGGTCCTCGTCCGCGCAGAGGTCGAAGACGCCGGAGGCGAGCCAGAGGGTGGTGACGCCGTGGCGGCGCAGCACCTCGCCCAGCTCGCGCGGGGTGGGCGGAGTGGGGGGGTAGATGGCCAGCCGCCCGCCGTTCAGGAGCGGCGCCCACACCTCCAGCGTGGCCGTATCGAACGAGATGGAGGAGAGCTGCAGGAACACCTGCTCCGGCCCCAGGTCGGCGTACCCGCCGCCGCGCACCAGCCGCACGATGCCGCGGTGCGGCACCGCCACGCCCTTGGGGCGCCCGGTGCTCCCGGAGGTGTAGATGACGTACGCCAGCGCCTCGGGCCCCGGGTCGATCCCGGGGTCCGCGGGGGACTCGGCGCGCAGCGCGTCCGCGGCCTCGTCCAACACCAGCACGTCCACACCCCCCGCGGGGAGCAAGGGAAGGAGCCGCCGCGAGGTCACCACCGTGCGCATGCCGGAGTCGGCCAGCATGAACGCCAGCCGCTCGGCGGGATAGGCGGCGTCGAGCGGAACGTAGGCGGCGCCGGCCTTCAGCGCCGCCAGCATGGTGACCACCACCTCCGGGCCGCGCTCCAGGCAGAAGCCCACCCGCCCGCCGGCGGCGACCCCGCGGCGGCGCAGGAGGCGCGCCAGCCGGCTGGCGGCCGCGTCCAGCTCCGCGAAGGTCAGGGTGCCGCCGTCCCACGCCAGCACCACCGCGTCAGGCGTCCGCGCCGCCTGCTCCGCGAAGAGCCGGTGCACGCACCGACGCTCCGCTATTTCGCGATGGTCCGCATCCCACGGTCCCGCCGCACGGCCATGCCTGCCCACCGGCGATGGACGGGCGACCCTGCCCGGTTCCGTATCGACTCCCTCCATCCGCGTCCTTCCCCGTACGCCGAGGGTGATGGCACCCGAGCGGCGGGCGGCACAGCCGCTCGCGGCGGGACTGGAGGGGTCCGTCAGCTCACCCGGACTGAACGGACCCGTGATCGTTAGAAACCGCTCCCTGCCGCTCCGAAAATGTACCTAATATGGAATCACTGCCCCCACAGTGGGTTAATAGGCGCTTAATAATCGCCATCCGTTGGGTCGCCGCAGGCCCGCAGCGGAATCGGGATGCTCCCGGCCGCATCCGCGGGCACCACGGGAGGCGCGGCCCTCCACGAAACCCGTACTGTCCGTTTGATTGCGCTTTTGGGCGAAACGTCGTCGCTCCGGCGCGCGCGCGCAGGACAGGGGCTCGCGTCGGCAGGCAGGGAGCCAGCCCTGCTTTGCCGTTCTGAGCCGAAGCACACACCGTTGCCGCAGGCCGTGTGGGTGTTCGCACCCCAATCATACCGCGCCACGCACGCCACGGCGAGGGTTGCGGTACAAGTCGTCAAATGGGCCATGGGAGCGAACGAGAAGCGAGGGTGGACGGTGGCGGGACTTGCCCCGCACACCGAACTCCCAAGCCGTCCAGCCCGTCCATCTCCTGCCCGTTGTTTAGTAAAGTTATGTCGGTAAAGGCTAGAGTCAAGCCGGTATTTAGGGCCGATCCATGGCGTGATTGGTCGCGATTCTTACCCCCATCCGCGCCGGTGGCAGGCGACGAGCCACTCCATGAGCTGGCGCGGCAGGTCGTGCGCCAGGTCGGCGAAGCGGCGGGGCCGTTTCCTTGCGATTACGGACCCGGAACGTCCATCGCCTTTCGAAGCCGTTTATTTTATCGTTGATAGCGGCAGCAATGCGCGTCTATTGCATCGTTGACGTTGTCACCGATTTTGTGGCCTAGAAGCCCGCCCCCCACTGTACCGATAGGACCAAAAATCACGGTTCCGACGAGCGCGCCCGCTACGGCAGTGAGAACCCGGGTCGCAGCCGTCACGTCCAGGCTCGATTGATCGATCGGGGCGGAAGCCTGAGAGGCGGATCGCTATCTCACCATTTGAGATCTGCAATGTCACATCGCTCTGGACAGAATAACTTGTTGGCTTCAGATACCACTAGTGTCCGGTTATAAGTCGAAGAGCCGCAACTGGTTGCATGTTGACTCCTCGGGCATTGCGAGCTTTGCACGCGAGAAGGCTTGTGAAAGCTCGATTTTCTCGAAGAGGCCGACGCTCAGGATCTGTAGCATTGTGTAGAGACTGAGTTCGCTGTGAAGGCGCTTCTTGAGGATCGCGACGAGGACGTAGGAGCAGATGGCGATCCAGATCTGGGTCCTCACGGCGTTGTCGGAAGTGCCGTAGAAGGCCTTGATGCGCAGGTGCAACTTGATCCACTTGAAGAAGAGCTCGACGTGCCAGCGGCAGCGATACAGCTCCGCCACCTCCCAGGCGCTCAGCCGGAAGTTGTTGGTCAGCAGGGTGATCGTCTTGCCGGTCTCCAGATCGCGGACCCGCACGCGTCGCAGCGGTTCCGGATAGCCCTCGGCGGAGCGGGCGGTCACCAGAACGACGGTTTGATCGCAGATCAGCCCCGTGGTCCGGTCAATGGCCCGGGAGTAGCGCCGCCTGAAGCGCAGGTTCTTCTTGGCGCGGACGACGAAGCTGGCCTGGGCGAGGGTGAAGTTGTAGAGGCGAGCGAAATCCACGTAGCCTCGGTCCATCACGTAGATCGCTCCGGCTTCGGGAAGCAACTCGTCCAGGAGGGACACGTCCGAGCTGCGGGCTGCGGTGATCCACAGTTGGTCGCGCTTGGCGAGTTGGCCCAGACGGACGGGCACTCTGGTCGATCTCGGATGCGTGGACACCGAGTTCTGATGAGCTAGCCCGGTCCCAATCCTCCCCGATTTCCGGAGACGTTGCGATGATCAAGATCAAGCTGAGCCTCGACGACCTGTGCGTCCAGTCGTTCACCACCTCCGGCGCCGAGCGGGGCCGGGGCACCGTCGTTGGCCACGGGAAGACCGACACGACCTGCGGGGGCATCACGGGATGCGGGCCGGAGTGCGAAACGTGGTATGGGATGGGTGCCTGCTCCGCGAACGACGGCTGCGCCTCCTCGCCCCACGCCTACACTCCGTGCGCGGGCTGCCCGGAGACTTCCCTCGCGTGATCTGCGCCTGACGGTCGGTGAACGGTCCCCCGTGTCATATCAGCCGTTCTCCAGCGAACCTTAAGAACAGTCGGTTGGCACTGTTCCTGGCACTGAACGGTAGCCTATTTTGACACTGAAAGCCGAAGCCCCGCCGCAAAACGCGACGGGGCTTCGAGTTATAAGGAGCGGGAGACGGGGCTCGAACCCGCGACCCTTAGCTTGGAAGGCTAATGCTCTACCAACTGAGCTACTCCCGCTCGTGCGCGCGTGCGAAGATCGCGCGGGCCGAAAGTATAGCAAATCCAGCGCTTGCGCACAATCGCGCCGGCAGCGGCCCACCTGGCCGCAACCCACCAGGTAAAGGCTCGCGCCGCTGCCTGACGCGAGTCCAGTGTTCCGCCGCCGGGGGAACGCTCGTGCCGCTGGGCGTGCTGGTGCAGCTCGGCGACGACCTGGGCGACGTCCGGGCGACAACGTGGCGCTGCGCTTCGCGCTCGAGGCCGAGCACCCGGAGCGCGCGCGGAGGCGCGGGAGATCCTGGTGCGCTCGGGCGCCTTCAGCTTCTGCGTGCACCACATGCGCGTCGCCGCGGACGTGGCGCGCCGCGCCGTGCTCGCCGTCCCCCTGGCCGACCCCGGGCCCGTGCTGGAGATGATCGGCCAGCTGGCAGCCCCGGTGACCGAGCTGCTCGCCGAGGTCGGCGTGGAGGCGGGCGAGCTGGAGCCGGCGCTCGCCTGATCGCACGTCCCACCGACGCACGAATGCCGCGGCTCGCCTCCTCGAGCGAACCGCGCGCGGCCTTCGTGTGCATCGGACGGGAGTGGAAGAGCCGCCTGTCGGAATCGAACCGACGACCTACGCATTACAAGTGCGTTGCTCTACCAACTGAGCTAAGGCGGCGACCGGCTTCAAGCGCCTCGGGAGATGGAACGCGGAACGGGGAAAAATAACCGTTCCCGCGCCTCGCTTCCACCCCTGCCGGCGGGTGTGATCCACGGAGGCTGTCGCAGCCTCGGCTACAGATCCTTCGGCCGCAGCCGAGCTGTTCTGCCACACTGCCCATCAGCTGTGCGTTCCTGAAGTGTTTCGACGGGCCGGCTATAGTTCCTTTGGCCTGCCGATTCTTTGCCGGATAGAAAGATGAGACGTGGTCGGCCTCAGGATGACGTAGTCGGGTTTTTGCACGAATGCACACTTGATCGGATTCGGCAGCCTTTCAGTCGTCCGACGGGCCCGCGACCACCAGGCGGCGGTCGGAGAGCACGCGGGCGCCGCCCAGCGTCCGGAGCGTGGCCCCGCCGCGCACGAGATAGATCACCGCCGCGGCGTGCGGGCCGCGTGCGTCCACCACCGTGCGTCCGCCCTCGCTCACCGTCACGCGCGCCGCGGGGCCGTCCAGCGCGACCTCCACCCGGCGCACCTCGCGCGCGGCGATCGCCAGCCGCAGAAAGGCATCGCCTCCCTGGCCCCCCTGCATCCGCACGACCGCCTCCCCCCGGCGGAGGATGGCGGCGCCGAGCGCGCGCGCCATCGCCAGGAGCTCGGAATCGCCGCTCACCCCGTACGCGTCGACGAGGATCTGCAGGAAATTGGTCTGGGCGGGGTCCACGCCGCGCGCCGTCTCCATCCCGCCCGCCTGCACCCGGTCCGGCGCCAGCCCGCCGCTCCCCGCCGCCACGAGGCCGCGCCACGCCGCCTTCAGGCGCTCGAGATAGCGCGCGTCCCCCGTCTCGCGGTAGGCGGCCACCAGCACGCGCAGGGTGTTGTACTTCGCGTCTCCGTACAGCGCGTCGGTCGCGGGGGAGCCGTCGCGGCGCAGCCTGCGCGCGAAGTGGCCGTGCTCGGGCAGCCAGCCGCCGGTGAACCACGCCTCGGTGTCGGCCAGCGCCCACGCGCGCAGCCCGCGGTCGCCGGTGAGCCGGGAGACGGCGAAGACGCGGCGGGTGAGGTACAGCAGGTCGGTGTCGCACAGCGCGCCGTCGGCGGCGACCCGTGCGCGCGGGGTGAACGTGCCGCAGACCAGCGCCGACTCGCCGCGGGTGGACCGAGCCCACCGCAGCTTTCCCTCGGCCCAGCGGCGGTAGCGCGGGTCGCCCGTCGCGGCGGAGAGCCGCACCATCGCCTCCGCCACGCGCCCGAGCTGCACCGGGTGCACGCCGGGGAGCGCGGGCGCCTCGCCCTTCACGTCGGCCCATCCCCAGACGCCCGCGCCCGGCTCGTCGAAGGCGGCCAGCGTGGCGTCGCCCAGGGCGCGGGCCGCCGCGAGCAGCCGCGCGTCGTCCGGGAACCAGCGCTGGAGCTCCATCGCCATGTACAGCAGGTCCACCGGCTGCCGCCCGCCGGTGCGGCCGCCGGCGAGCGCGTTCGGCACGTCGTAGGAGTACGGGATGAGCCCGGTGCGCGGGTCGCGCGCCGCGAAAAAGGTCTCCGCGAAGCCGCGCATCATCCGCCGTGCCCCCTCGTCGTCCACCAGCCCGGCGGGGAGGAAGGCGTCCAGCGAGCCGAGCAGCTGACGGCGCCCGCGCGCGGCGATCCCCGACCAGTACCGGTTGGCGAGCTCGAACCCAGCCACCAGGAAGGGATCGCCCACGGCGTGCGTCGTCACCACGGTGCCGTCCGCCCGCACAAAGCGCGAGAGCGAGGGCGCTGCTGAATCGGCCTGCGCGGCGAGAGGCGCCGTGCAGGCCGACAGGGCGAGCGCGCAGAGCGAGCGCCGGATCATCTCCCCCGCGCCGCCCGCTCAGGCGCCCAACGACCAGCGCGGCCCCTGCGCCGTGTCTTCCACCACCACCCCGCGCGCCGCGAGCTCGGCGCGGATGGCGTCGGAGGTGGCGAAGTCCTTGGCTTGGCGCGCCGCTTGGCGCGCGGCGATGCGCTCCTCCACCCACACCGCCAGGCCGGCATCCACCTGGCGCTCCCGTTGCGAGAGCGCCAGGAAGCCGAAGACGGCGTCCATCCGCGCGAAGGCGTCGAGCGCGGCGTGCTTCTCGGCCAACCCCATGGGGCGCGCGCCGAGCGCCTCCAGCCGCTGGTTCACGCCACCGGCCAGCCGGTGCACCTCGGAGAGCGCCACGCTGGTGTTGAGGTCCGCGTCCATCGCCGCCGAGAAGCCGGAGAGCACCTGGTCGGCCAGCGGGTGCAGCGCGGGCTCGTCGTCGGGGTGCGGGTCGCGCGCCTCGGGGTGCGCGCGCAGCCGCTCGCGCGTGCCGTGGATGCGCCGCACCGCCTCGGCCGCGCTCTCCAGCGCGGCGAAGGTGAAGTTCAGCTTGCTGCGGTAGTGCGCCGTCAAAAAGAGGTAGCGGATGCTCGACGGCTTCACCCCGCGGTCCACCAGGTCCTGGAGGTTGAAGATGTTGCCGGTGCTCTTGGCCATCTTGTCGCCCTCCAGGAGCAGGAACTCGCCGTGCAGCCAGTAGCGCACGAACGGCTTGCCGGTGGCCCCCTCGCTCTGGGCGATCTCGTCTTCGTGGTGCGGGAAGACGAGGTCCACCCCGCCGGCGTGGATGTCGAAGGTCTCGCCCAGCTCGTCCATCGCCATCGCCGAGCACTCGATGTGCCACCCGGGGCGGCCGGGGCCCCAGGGCGTGTCCCACACCGCGCCCACCTGCTCGTCCTCGGGCTTCACCCCCTTCCAGAGCACGAAGTCGCGCACGTCCTCCTTCTCGTACTCGTCGCTCGCCACGCGCTCGCCGCGGCGGGCGGCGGAGAGGTCCACCCTGGAGAGCTTCCCGTAGTCGGGGAACTTCGCGATGGAGTAGTAGACTGAGCCGTCGTCGGCGGGGTAGGCGATCCCCCGCTCCTCCAGCCGGCGGATGATGTCCACCATCTGCGGCACGTAGTCGGTGGCGCGCGGATGGGCGTCGGCGCGGCGGATCCCCAGCCGCTCGAAGTCGCGGAAGAGCGCGTCGACGAAGGGCTCGGTGTACTCCCCCAGCTTCACCCCCTCGCGCAGCGCCCCGCGGATGGTCTTGTCGTCCACGTCGGTGAGGTTCATCACGAACTTCACCTGGTAGCCGCGGAACTCCAGGTAGCGGCGGACGGTGTCGGCGAAGAAGAAGGTGCGCAGGTTGCCGATGTGCGGCGGGGCGTAGACGGTGGGGCCGCAGGTGTACATCCCCACGCGGCCCTCGTGCAGCGGCACGAACTCCTCCTCGCGCCGGGTGAGCGTGTTGTAGAAGCGGATCATCGGTCGGGCGGTTCCTTTCGGACGGCTCGGTCGGCCCGGGCGCGCGGGGTGCGCGCCCGGCTGCGGTTCAGCACGCGGCCGACCTACATCGCCGGCTAAGCCGATTCATCGTCCAGCAGCGAATCCGAGGCGTGCGAGCCCTGCGGCGCCGCGCCGGCAGGACGCTCTCCCCCGCCCGCGGCGCCGAGCGCGCCCACCGCGGCCGGAGCCGCGTGCGGCAGCCCCTCGGCGCCCTCCCAGAGCAGCGTCTGCGCCGCGACGGGGACCTCGATGTTCTCCTGCTCGAAGCGGCGCTTGAGCCGCCGCCGGAGCTCGCGGGCCACGTCCCACTGCTTGAGCGGGAGCGTCTTGGCGGTCATGCGGATGGTGACCGAGCCGGTGTCGAACCTCTCGATCCCCGGCACCTCGGGGGGCTCCACCAGCAGCGGGCGCCAGTCGGGGTCCTCCCACAGCTCGCGTCCCACCTCGCGCATCACCTCCGACACGTGGTCGGTGTCTTCCCTGTACGCCACGCCCACGTCGAGCACCACCCGCGCCCAGGTGCGCGTGAGGTTGCTCACCTTGGTGATCTGTCCGTTCGGCACGATGTGCACCACGCCGTGCACGTCGCGCAGCGCCACCACCCGCAGCGTCATCCGCTCCACCGCGCCGGACACGCCCTCGATGCGCACCACGTCGCCCACGCCGAACTGGTTCTCGATCAGGATGAAGAGCCCGCTGATCACGTCCTTCACCAGCGACTGCGCGCCGAAGGAGATGGCGAGCCCCACCACCCCCGCGCCGGCCAGCAGCGGCCCCAGGTCCAGCCCGATGGCGCCCATCAGCATGAACAGCAGGATCACGAAGATGAGCACCCGCCCCACGCTGCGCAGCAGCCCCACCAGCGTGCGCGTGCGCTGCTCGCTCACGCTGAGCGACCCCGGCTGCGGCTGCCCCAGCGAGCGCTCGATGCGGCGGACGATCAGCCGCAACGCCCACCAGAGCACCATCGCGACCGCCAGGGCGCCGGCGATGCGCAGGGCCGCGCCCAGCAGCACGTCGGGCTGCAGCAGGTCGCGCGGGCGCTGGGGCTCGCGCCGGGCGGCCTCGCGGAGCGCGGCGAGGAGCGAATCGGCCTTCTGGATCATGGGCGGGATACTCGCGCGCCGCGGCGGGCGGTGTCAAGCGTCGATGAGCGGATGGGCCTCGCGCGGAGACGCGGAGGCGCAGAGAG
>DASYJZ010000371.1:0-8007 GCA_035995965.1 Longimicrobium sp.
TGTCCGCGAAAATCCGACCCTCCCACGAGGGGAGGGTAAATCGCTTCGCTCGGAACTGCGCGGATCCTGAGGAATTGCGCGGGGTGCTCCCCTTCCCCATCCCTCCCCCCTCGTGGGGGAGGGGCCGGGGGAGGGGGGGAACCGCGGCTGCACGTCTGCTCGCCGCCTGCCTGGTCGCCGCGGCAGCCTGCGGGTCGGTGCCGAACGCGCAGCGGAGCGCGGAACGGGAGGCGTCCTCGCCGCGGGCGGCCGCGGCGTTCGAGGCGGGGCGCGCGGACGAGCCGTGCGTCGCCGACAGCTTCGAGTCCCTCGCGCCCTGGTCCGCCGCGCCGTCCGACGGGGTGAGCCTCGCGCTGGCGTCGGACAGCGGGCGCAGCGGCCGCGCGATGCGGATGGACGTCGACTTCCACGGGGGCGGGGGATACGCGGTGGCGCACCGGGCGCTCCCGCTGGACTTCCCGCCCAACTACGAGATCTCGTTCTGGATCCGCGGCACCATCCCGCCGAACAACCTCGAGTTCAAGCTGATCGACGGCGACAACGTCTGGTGGGTGAACCGCCGCGACTTCGTCTACCCGTCCGGGTGGACGCGCGTGGTGATCCGGAAGCGGCAGATCTCCTTCGCCTGGGGCCCGCTCGGCGGGGGCGAGCTGAAGCACAGCGCGGCACTCGAGATCGCCGTCACCGCGGGGAGCGGCGGCCGTGGGAGCGTGTGGATCGACGACCTGCAGTTCATCGCCCGCGCGCCCGTGGGGCCGTACACGCTGCGCACGACCTTCGGAGTCTCGTCCCACCTGGAGGGGCACCCGGACAGCGCGGCGATGGATGGTGACCCGCGCACCGGCTGGCACTCCGAAGGCGACGTGGACCAGGGCTTCGCCATCGACTTCCAGCGCGCGCGTGAGCTCGGCGGCTTCACCGTGGACTGGGACTCGCTGGATTTCGCGAAGGACTACACCGTCTTTGTCTCTCCCGGCGACGACACGTGGGACTCGGTCTACGCCGTCCGCGGGGGTGACGGCGGGCGCGACTACGTCTTCCTTCCCGAGACCGACGCGCGCTTCATCCGGCTGAAGCTGGGGGCAAGCAGCCGCGGGCGCGGGTACGGCATCCGCGAGGTGGAGGTGAAGCCGCTGGCCTGGTCGGCGTCGCGCAACGACTTCTTCGCCGCCGTGGCGAGGGACGCGCCCCGCGGGTCGTATCCCCGCTACCTGCTGGGAGAGCAGTCGTACTGGACGATCACCGGCGTCGACGGCGACAGCACCGAGGCGCTGGTGAGCGAGAACGGGATGGTGGAGACGGGGAAAGCGCGCTTCTCCCTGGAACCCTTCCTCGCGTCCGACGGCCGGCTCGTCACCTGGGCCGACGCGCGCCACACGCAGTCGCTGGAGCGCGGCTACCTGCCGATTCCCTCGGTCCGCCGCGAGGTGGGCGACTTGGCGCTGACGGTGACGGCGTTCGCCGCCGGCGAGCGGGGATCGTCCATGCTCTGGGTGCGCTACCGCGTGGAGAACCGCGGCGCTCGGCCCTCGAAGCCGACGCTGTACGTGGCGCTGCGGCCCTTCCAGGTGAATCCCTCCGCGCAGTTCCTGAACGGCTCAGGGGGAGCGGCGACGGTGCGCGACGTCGCCTGGGACGGGCACGCCGTCACCGTCGACGGGCACAGGGTAGTTCCGCTCACCAGGCCGGCCGGGTTCGGCGCCGCCACCTTCGACCAGGGCAACGTGGTCGACGCGCTGCGCCGCGGCACTCTTCCCCCGAGCCGCGCGGTACACGACCCGTTCGGCGCCGCCTCGGCCGCGCTCGCCTACCCGCTCGACCTGCCCGCCGGCTCCGCGCGCGAGGTGTGGGTCGCGGTGCCGATGGAGCCGGGTGCCCCCGTCCCCGCCGCCGCTCAGACTCCGGCGGCGGCGAAGGCCCTCGGCGCGGCGCGCCTGGCCGAGACGGCACGCGCGTGGGAGGCGAAGCTGAACCGCGTCTCGATCGACCTGCCGCCATCCGGCCGGCGTATCGAAAACTCGATCCGCAGCAACCTCGCGTACATCCTGATCAACCGCGACGGGCCGGCGATCCAGCCCGGCTCGCGCAGCTACGAGCGCTCGTGGATCCGCGACGGCTCGCTGACCTCGGCCGCGCTGCTGCGCCTGGGCCACGCCAACGACGTGCGCGCGTTCGCGGAGTGGTATGCCGGCTTCCAGTACGCGAGCGGCAAGGTGCCCTGCTGCGTGGATCGGCGCGGTGCCGACCCGGTGCCGGAGAACGACAGCCACGGCGAGCTGCTCTTCCTGTTCGCTGAGTATGCGCGCCACACTGGCGACCGCGCCTTCCTGGAGCGCCAGTGGCCGCACGTCCGCGCGGCGGTGGCCTTCATCGACTCGTTGCGCCGGTCGCGGATGACCACGGAGTACCAGGCGCCGGCCAGGCGCGCCTTCTACGGCCTCCTCCCCGAATCCATCAGCCACGAGGGCTATTCGGCCAAGCCGATGCACTCGTACTGGGACGACTTCTTCGCGCTCCGCGGGCTGAAGGATGCCGCCTGGATCGCCGCCGAGCTGGGGAAGCCGGAGGCCGTCGCGTACGCCCGGATGCGCGACGACTTCCAGCGCGACCTGGTGGCGTCGTTGCGGGCGGCGATGGCGATGCACGCCATCGACTACCTGCCGGGCTCGGTGGAGCTGGGCGACTTCGACGCGACCTCGACCACGGTGGGGGTCGCGCCCGGCGGCGTTGAGCGCGAGCTGCCACACCCCGCGCTGGAGCGGACCTTCGAGAAGTACTGGGGGAATTTCGTCGCGCGGCGCGACGGGCGCGCGGCGTGGGACGCGTACACGCCGTACGAGCTGCGCACCGTCGGCACGATGCTGCGGCTGGGGCGGAAGGACCGTGCGCACGCGCTGCTGGACTGGTTCCTCACCGGCCAGCGTCCGGCGGAGTGGAACGCGTGGGCCGAGGTGGTATGGCACGACTCGCTGGCGACGAAGTTCATCGGCGACCTGCCGCACACCTGGGTGGGGTCCGACTTCATCCGCTCGGTGCTGGACTTCTTCGCCTACGAGCGCGAGGCGGATGGGGCGCTGGTGGTGGGCGCGGGGATCCCCGCCGCGTGGGTGACGGAGGCGCCAGGCGTGTCGGTGCGCGGCCTGTCGACGCACTACGGGCCGCTGTCGTTCACCATGCGGGCGTCCGGAAGCGTCGTGCGCGTGCGTTTCGCGCCGGGGCTGCGGGCGCCGCCGGGTGGCATCATCCTCCGCTCCCCGCTGGATCGGCCGATCAGGACGGCGACGGTCGATGGACGGCGGGTTGAGGTGAGCGACGGAGCGGAGGTGCGGCTGCGGACGCCGCCGAGCATGGTGGAGCTGAGGTATTGAGGATGCGGACGAAGGGACGAAGCGTGACCTTGGGTATCGTGTCGCTGCCGCGCCCGGGCCACGTGGCTCGATGAGCAGATCCCTCGGCCCTGCCAGGTCGCGTGCGAGCTGGACTCCGTGTGGTCGGGCCTCGGGATGACACCCCGTGAGGGTCCGCTACGAACAGAGACAAACAACCCTCTCCCGCGGTTGGGGAGAGGGTGGCGAGCCCCAGCGAGGCGGGCGAGGGGTTTACAGCGCTCCCCCGTTGGTGCGGATGACGTCGGCGTAGAAGCGGGCGCTGGCCTTGGGGGTGCGCCGCTGCGTCTCGAAGTCGACGTGGACGATGCCGAAGCGCTTGGTGTAGCCCAGGCTCCACTCGTAGTTGTCGAGCAGCGACCAGGCGAAGTAGCCGCGCAGGTCCACGCCCTGGCCGATGGCATCGTGCGCGGCGCGGAGGTGGTCGCGGTAGTAGGCGACGCGCAGCGGGTCCTCGACGGCGCCGTCCACCGTGCGCGGCGGGTCGTAGAAGGCGGCGCCGTTCTCGGTGATGTAGGTCGGCAGGCTGCCGTAGCGGCCGCGGACCCACAGGAGCAGCTCGGTGAGCGCGGGGGCGTGGACTTCCCACCCCGTCTCGGTGTAGGTGTGCTCCGGCTGGCGGACGTAGCCGTTCTGTACGGGGAGGTTCGACGGGTCGTGCTTCGTCACCCCGCGGGTGTAGTAGTTGATGCCCAGGAAGTCGATGGGCTGGCGGATCAGCGCCATGTCCTCGGCCGAGTGCTCCGGCCACGCCTCGCCGAAGATGGCGGCCAGCTCCTCGGGATAGGTGCCCAGGAAGACGGGGTCGAGGTACTGCCGGTTCATGTAGGCGTCGGCGCGGCGCGTGGCCTCGACGTCCTCGGGGCGGTCGGTGGCGGAGACCTTGGGCTCGAGGTTCACGACGATGCCGATCTGCTCCTTCGCCTCGGCGCGGTAGGCCTGCACCGCCGCCCCGTGCGCGCGCATCAGGTTGTGCGTGGCGATCGGCGCCTCGAAGAGGTTGCGGTGGCCGGGGGCCAGGGCGCCGTGCAGGTAGCCGCCGTCGGTCACCACCCAGGGCTCGTTCAGGGTGGCCCACATCGGCACCCGGTCGCCCAGGCGGCGGAACACCACGCGGGCGTAGTCGGCGAACCAGTCCGCCACGTCGCGGTTGAGCCAACCGCCGCGGTCGTCCAGCGCCGCCGGGAGGTCCCAGTGGTAGAGGGTGGCGTTGGGGCGGATTCCGTGCTCCAGCAGCGCGTCGACCAGGCGGTCGTAGAAGCCCAGCCCGGCGTCGTTCACCCGGCCGGTGCCCTCGGGGAGGACGCGGCTCCAGGCGATGCTGAAGCGGTAGGCGTTGAGGCCCAGGTCCGCCATCAGCCGCACGTCGTCGCGGTAGCGCCGGTAGTGGTCGCAGGCCACGTCGCCCGTCTGCCCCTCGTGCGTGCGCCCCGGCGAGTGCGAGAAGCGCTGCCAGATGCTGGGGCCGGCGCCGTCGGCCAGGGGCGAGCCCTCGATCTGGTAGGCCGAGGTGGCCGCACCCCACAGGAACCCGTCGGGAAACACCCGTGACTCGCTCATCTCAACCTGGAATCCCATGTCTCGCGTGACGCTGGACGGCATCCGCAAGGTGTATGAAAACGGTTACACCGCAGTGCACGGGATCTCCCTCGACGTGGACGAAGGGGAGTTCGTGGTGCTGGTGGGGCCTTCCGGCTGCGGAAAGAGCACCACGCTGCGGATGATCGCGGGGCTGGAGTCGATCAGCGAGGGGCGGCTCACCATCGGCGACCGAGTGGTGAACGACGTGCCGGCGCGCGACCGCGACATCGCGATGGTGTTCCAGAGCTACGCCCTGTACCCGCACATGACCGTGCGCGACAACCTGGCATTCGCCCTGAAGCTCCGCAAGCGCCCAAAGGTGGAGCTGGACGAGCGCGTGGGCCGCGCCGCGGCCATGCTGGGGCTGGAGCCGGTGCTGGAGCGGCGGCCGGCGGAGCTGTCGGGGGGACAAAGGCAGCGGGTGGCGCTGGGGCGCGCCCTGGTGCGCGAGCCGCGGGTGTTCCTCTTCGACGAGCCGCTCTCCAACCTCGACGCCAAGCTGCGCGGGCAGATGCGCAAGGAGATCGCCGCGCTGCACCGCCAGCTCGGCACCACCTCCATCTACGTCACGCACGACCAGACGGAGGCGATGACGCTGGGCGACCGCATCGTGGTGATGAACGGCGGCCGCGTGGAGCAGGTGGGCCCGCCGATGGAGCTGTACCGATCCCCCGCCAACCGCTTCGTCGCCGGCTTCTTGGGGAGCCCGGGGATGAACTTCGTTCCCGGCCGCATCGATCCCGACGGCGACGGGCTCGCCTTCGTCGCGGAGGTCGACGGCCTGCGCCTGCGCGTCGCGCCGCGCGAGGGGCTCGCCGCCGGCCGCCCCGTCGTCCTCGGCATCCGCCCCGAGGACGTGCACCTGAACGGCTCCGCTCCCGCGTCCGCCGCGCGCGCCACGCTGCGCCTGGAGGCGGCGGAGACGATGGGGAACGAGACCATCGTCACCCTCGCCGCCGGACCGCACGAGATCGTCGCGCGCATCCCCCCGCGCCCGCTCCCCGAGCCGGGCGCGATGGTGGAGGCCGCGTTCGACGTCGGCCGGCTGCACTTCTTCGACGCGGAGAGCGGGGCGGTGGTGGCGGGGGGGTGACGAGGTCAGGCGCCCGGCGGCTGGCCGAGGTCGTACATGGCTCCGAGCGCGCGTTCCACCTCGGTCATCGTCGCCGCGTCGAGCGCCTGGCGCGTGTAGCCGGCGATCGGTCCGGGAATGAAGGGCCTGTACGTCTCGCTGCCGGTGAAGAGTCCGCCGACGGCCACGATCGCACCCTCGGGCATGGCGTCGGGAAGCCTGCGCGTCCAGTCGGCGCGGCTCACGACGTCACCCGCCTCGGGCAGGATCTCTCCGAGGTCGTAGATCGGGAGCAGGTGCTGATAGCGCCGGGTGCGCGCGTACTCGTGGCGCGTGACGATCACCGCGTACGGCGCATCGTCATGCCTGCGCCGCGCGGTGGCGGAGAGCCGGACGATCCGGCCGCGGCTGACGTCTTCGGGATCCCCGCGCCACCGGACGCCTTCCCCAATGCCGAGCGCCGAGCGGAAGGCGGCCCGGATGCGGGCGTGCTGCGGCGTATGCCCGGCGCGAACGCCGGCTCCCCAGGGTGGGGGCGTGCGTAGCCGAGCCGGATGGAAGTCCGTGTGCTCGCGTCTTCCCGAAGTGCGCGTCCACGCGGCGGTCAGCGGAGTCGCCCCCAGCTGCCGTTCGGTGGCCTGGGTGGTGCCGTAGGCGAAGGCGAGCGTGAGGGCGTCGGGCGCAGGCGTGTGCAGCAGCAGCCAGGGGCGCTTCAGCTTGAGATCCGCATCGTCGCGATCTTCGAGCGGGAGGGTGTGCACGTCTCCGACGCTGCCCATCCGCCGCCGGCCTACCCGTTCCGGCGCCGCCGCGGCCGCCGCGCGGCTAGATCCGCGTCGACCTGCGCCATGTACTCGAGGTGGTCGGCCGGAAAGTGATCGGCGGCGAGCGGAGGAAGCACCACCAGGCCCGCTTCGAGCTCTTCGATGCCGAGGGATGAAAGGTCGATGTTCATGGGTGCTTTCTCCTGTCGCTCTCGTTGCCGCCTGTAGTAGCTCTTCATCGCCGAGGCCGGGATCACGCGCCGGCTCCGGCTGGTGGGAGACAGGCCTTCCCGCGCGCCCTGCCAGGGCGCTTCCCGGTGCGTGAGGTCCTTCAGGAACCCCGCAGTGTGCTCGCCGTAGGTCGCCAGCACGCCGCGCAGCAGGAGGACGGTCTGCGGATCGATCTCCGTCTTCCGGGCGAGGCGGGGGAGGTTCTCCCAACCGGCCCCCTTGAAGCGCTGAAAGACGGTTTCGACCACCGGGCCGTGCGCCCACGCCTCGACCTCCTCGTCGAAGAGCGGTGCGTCCAGCAGCGCGAGCGACCAGGCCTGCGCGTAGTAGACCAGCTTCTGCAGCTTGAGGTGCGTGATGCCGTCGCCAGCCTTCCGGTCGATGGCGCCGAGGAACCAGACCGCGATTTCGAGCGCTGTGTACATGGCTCCCCAAGGTGAGCGAGAGCCTTGAATATACTGCTTTTCTTCGGGCGTGTCGATACAAATGACCTCGACCACCGTGGCCTATCCGGACCGGTGCGTCCTCCAGTCCGGCCGCGAGGTTATCTTTCGCAGCACCCACGTTTCTTCACCCCTACACCTCCCCGATGACCGAATCCGAGCGGCCGCGGCGCATCCTGCTGGCGGACTGCGACTCGTACTTCGTGCGCTGCGCGATGCTCGCCGACCCGGAGGGGGCGGGGAAGGCCGAGCTGCTGCTGGTCGGCGGGCGGGCGGACTCGCGCGGGGTGGTGACTTCGGCGAGCTACGCGGCGCGGCGGTACGGCGTGCATGCGGGGATGCCGATGTCCCAGGCGGTGCGGCTCTGCCCGGCGGCGATGGTCGTGCCCGTCCCCGGCGAGATGGTGCAGGCGAAGCACCACGAGGTCCGCGCGGTGCTGGACGAGTTTGCGCCGGTGGTGGAGGCCGCCAGCGTCGACGAGTTCTATCTGGACCTCACCGGCACCGAGGCGCTCTACCACCACGAGCCG
>DASYJZ010000372.1:0-5163 GCA_035995965.1 Longimicrobium sp.
GGGGATGTCGATCCCGGTGCGGTGGCCGAAGCCCACGCGCGTGGCCAGCATGGCCAGGTTGTTCAGCCCGATGCGGATGCCGAGCTGGTAGAAGAAGACGTTGCACGACTTCTCGATGGCGTGCGCCAGGTCCAGGTAGCCGTGCCCCGCGCGGTTCCAGCAGCGGGCGTAGCGCCCCGCGTACGCCATCCCGCCGGTGCAGGGGATGGGCATCCGGCTGTCCTTGTTCACCAGCCCCAGCCGCACCCCCATCACCGCCGTCGCCGTCTTGAAGGTCGAGGCGGGGGGATAGAGCGCGCTGATGGCGCGGTTCAGCAGCGGCTTGTCGGGGTCGGTGTTCAATGCGCGCCAGAGGTCGGCGGGGATGCGGCCGACGAAGGCGTTCGGGTCGTAGGTGGGATGGCTGTACAGCGCCAGCACCTCGCCCGACGACGGCACCATCGCCACCACGGCGCCGTTCATGGTGTCGGGGAAGATCTGGTGGATGTACTCCTGCAGCCGCACGTCGACGGTGAGCCGGAGCTGGTGTCCGGGGCGCGGGTCGAGCGCGGTGATCGACGCGGTGGGGTTCACCACGCGGCCGCGGGCGTCCACCTCCACGTAGCGGGCGCCGTCCTCGCCGGAGAGGGTGCGCTCGTACTGCTTCTCGATCCCCGCCTGCCCGATCAGCCGCCCCTGCCGGTAGCCCAGGTCCTTGTAGGGCGAGACCTTGAGCTGCTCCCTGGTGATCTCGCTGACGTAGCCCACGATGTGGCCGATGGCGGCGCCCGCCGGGTAGTACCGCTGCGGCCGCTCCACCACCATGATGTTGGGGAAGGCCGCCCGGCGCTCCTCCAGCGCGGCGGCCTGGCTGTAGGTGGCGCGGTCGGTCACCTCCAGCAGGTCGTGCGGGCGGCCGTTGCGCTTCGCCATCAGCCGCTCCACGTCGCTCTCCGCCAGCCCCACGAAGGGTGCCAGGTCCTGCAGCGTCCTGTGGATGATGCTGCTGTCGCCGGGGAGGAGCTGGATCGTGTACGAGGTGATGCTGGTGGCCACCACGCCGCCGTTGCGGTCCAGGATGGTGCCGCGCGGCGCGGGGATCACGATGGGGCGCAGGCGGTTCTCGCGCGCCTTGGCCTCGTAGGTGTGGCCGGCCACCACCTGCGTGGCGAAGAACGCGGTGAGCAGGGTGCTCATCACGAAGGTGATGGCGAACACCATCACGTGCGTCCGACTGCGACGCGGGTCCTTTTGGAATAGCTTCATCGGTCGTGGTTCCGTAATCCGCCGGGTTGGCTGCGGGGCGCACGGGCCCGTGCCCGCAATCCAGCAAGACCCGCGCCCCCTCCCAGCGCGTCTCGGGATCGCGGAGCGCACTTTCAGCCGGCCGTAGCGAGCGCCTCCGCCAGCTCGCGCCGCAGCCCGGCCACGCGCCGGCGCAGCGCCTCCACCGCCCGCGCCGCCGCACGCAGACCGCCCGGCGGCGGGGGAAGCGGCCCGTCGCGGTCCTTCCCGTCCGCGCCGAACGAGTCCGCCGCCCAGCGCAGCACCGGCACCATCTCCCGCGGCGGCCCGTGGCGATTGGCGAAGCAGCGCACGCAATCGGCGGTGCGCGGACGCGTCACTCCCTCCAGAAGCAGCGCCGCGGTGCAGAGCCGCACCAGGTCGTCGCGGGCGCGCCGCGCCGCCACGCCGTGCGCCCCCGCGGCGAAGGCCTCCTCGACCTCGGCGCTCCCCTCCTCCACCCGGTCGAGGAGTTGGCCGGTGCAGAACAGCGCGTCGTGCGGGGTGAAGCCGACGCGGAGCGGGGGTGCGCCGGGGGGCCAGAGCGGGACGCCGTCGTGGAGCGAATCGACCAGCATGGGCGTGCGGCGGCCGCGCTCCAGGTCGGCGCGCGACACCGACCACACCGTCACCGGCACCCCCGTCTCCTCCGCCACCTCCTCGGCGATCCACTCGGCGATCCCGGCCTGCGGCTCGCGGTCGGGCGGAAGCGCGTGGAAGACCAGGAGCACGTCCAGGTCCGAGTCCGGCCGCCCCTCGCCGCGCGCCCGCGACCCGAAGAGCAGCGCGCGCCACAGCTCGGCCGGCACGCCGAGCCGCACCCGCCGCACCAGCTCCATCGCCGCCGCGTGCTCGCGCGGCGTGATGAGCCGCGGGAGCGTAAAGTCGGACCCCGACCAACGCTTCATGGTGTGCGACAATGCGAGTAAACTCGCGGCTACAACGGCACGCAGTCCGCCTTCGCGGACTTCATTGGCGTGCGAGCCGAAATGCCTGGATGCGGTACGCCGTCCTGTCCGCCCGCCAGAAAGGGCAAGTCATGTTCCCTGCCGTGTCGACCTGCACGAAAGACGCGAGGCCGGACCCCAAAGGCCCGCCTCGCGATGAAGTTGGTGTCCGCGAAGGCGGACTGTGTGCCGTTGTAGCCGCGAGTTTACTCGCATCGTCCGCATCCCACCGCACGTACCACCACCCTTTTACGCCCGCCTCTGCTTCGCACGATCGCCCTTACTGCGCCGCGACGGTCTCCGGGGCCCTGAGACCGGTGAACGCGTCGGTGAGCTTGGCGGTGTAGGTGCCCCTCGCGGCGGCGGCGCGGGAGAGGACGCGCCGGACCTCGGCACGGTCAACGGAGTCGGGAGCGTAGCCGGCGGCGATCAGCGCCTGGATCACCGCCTCGGCGTGGACCCGGCTGCGGCTGTACACGTCCTTGTAGATGCGCAGCTCTCCGTCCGTGACCACGATCGGGTCGTAGCGCAGGGTGAGCGGCACCGGCGTAGCGATGCGCGACGCGCGCGTCTGGCTGGGGCGCGCCAGGAGCCGGGTGATCTCGGCGTCGCCCACGGAGCCGCCGTTGCGGACGTGGATCAGCCGCGCCAGCTCGATCACGTCCGCGTTCATCATCCGCACGCATCCGTGCGACGCGGCGCGCCCCAGGTCGCGCACGTGCGGCGAGCCGTGGATGTAGTAGTAGGGGGCGAAGAAGAGCTTGACGCGCCCCATCGGGTTGTTGGGCCCCGGCGGGGTGACGTGGTCGTCCTTCGCCCAGTCGCGCGCGGGCGGGCGCCACCACGGGTTCCACTCGGCGTGGTCGATGGTGAACTCGCCGTCGGGCGTGTCGTGCGCCGGCAGGCCCACCGAGACGCGGTAGACCTCGAGCAGGCTGTCGCCGTCGTACACGCGCAGCCGGTTCTCGGGGATGTTGATGTCGATGCGCAGCGCCGAGACGGGTCCCGTCGGCGCGGGGGGAGGGACCAACACGGGCGCCTGCGCCCGAGTGCCCGGAGCGACGACGACCGCCGCGAGAACGAGAACGACTGCGAGAGTTCGGATCTTCACGGATGGGTGGAGCGGTAGGTGGCCGCATGCAGCCGCATCGCAGCGGCACGCCGAAAGCTAACGCCCATCGGCGGTTGAGCCAACGGCGCTCAGTCGGCCAGCGGCGGCGCCCGCCGCTGCGCCCGCGCGGCGGACGGCGCGCCCTGCCGCAGCAGCGCGCCACCAGCCTCCAGCGGTCCGGCGCTGAAGACCTGCGCGCGGATCTTCCAGCGACCGCCGACGCGCTGCAGCACGGTGGTGGCGGTTCCGGCCAGGGCCGGCTCGTCGGACACGCCGCCGTCGCCGGGGTCTTTGGCGATGGCGTAGCGCTGGTAGAGGTAGAGCATGTCGTCACCGACGGACGCGTCCACCGGCTGCAGGTCCACCCGGCCCACCGTGCGCAGGCGTGCCGCCAGCACGGCACGCACCTCGGCGGTGCCCTGCGCCGGGGCCGCCTGCCCCGGAAACAGCAGCAGGGCATCGGGAAGATAGAACGCCTCCAGGGCGGCGAAGTCGTCGCGCGTCCAGGCGTTGCGCCAGTTCCCCAGCATCACCGTGGCCTCGCGCATGGCCTCGGCGCGGTAGCGCACGCGGTCGGCCGCCGCGTCGCCCGGCGGCACGCCCGGAACCGACTGCGCCGCGGCGCCGGCGTGGCCCGCCACGCAGAGCACGGCGGCGGCGAAGGCGCGGCGGAAGGCACGAGCAGTCATCAGGGTCGTCATTGCGCGACGGCTGCGGAGGGAGCCGCGCGGGCCGACTCAGTGCCGGCCGCGTCGAAGATCTGCGAGCGGATGCGCCAGCCGCTGGCCGCGTCTCGCTCCAGCACGGTGGTGCAGGTGCCGCTGAGCGGCGCCAGGACGGACGGGTCGGCGGAGCTGTCCGGCGACGCGATGGTGTAGCGCTGGAAGAGGTACAGGAGCTGGTCGCCGGCCTCGACGTCGACCGCCTCGAGCTTCATCCCCCCGAGCTCCGGCAGGCGCGAGCGCAGCAGCTCCGCCACCGCGGCGCGCCCCTGCACCCCGGCCGGCTGGCCCGGGAGCCGCACCATCGCGTCCTTGTGGTACAGCCGCCCGAGCGCGCGCAGGTCGTCGCGGGTCCAGGCGCTCTGCCACTCGTCCAGCACCACCATCGCGTCGTGTACCGACTCCGCCCGGTACCGGGCCTGCGCGGCCGAGCCCGGGCTCCCCGGCTCGGGCACGGACTGGCCGCGCGCGCCAACGGAGGTGAGCGCGAGCGCCAGCGCCGCGCACGCCGTCGCGTTCCGTATCATGCTAATCGTCACCGGGCGGACCTGTGAAAGGAGTTGGCGTGGAAGAAGGAGATACCACGGGGGCGAAACAAGCGTTCCCCGGGTCCGCCGGAAGCCGGCCGCGACGGGAGAGCACGTGCGGCACCGGCTCGCGAACGCAGAACGCCCGCGCAGCAACGTGCACGGGCGTTCGTTCGAACCAGTGGACGACCAGGGACTCGAACCCCGGACCTCTCGCGTGTGAAGCGAGCGCTCTAACCAGCTGAGCTAGTCGTCCATTATCGCGGGCCGGCTTGCACCGCGCCCGCGCCAGGGGGTGGGCTGCTGCCTGCGGGGCCCTGACCCGTTTTCCCCCAGTTCCTGCTCCAAGTACCCCGTAGGGGAATCGAACCCCTGTTTACGCCGTGAGAGGGCGCTGTCCTAGGCCACTAGACGAACGGGGCGTGACCCACAGAGCCGGTAAATCTACCCGGCCCGGACCCTGCTGTCAACCCGGGAACGCTCGTTCCGGGCTCCCGTCGAGAGGCGCCGCCCGGATTCGAACCGGGGGTGGAGGATTTGCAGTCCTCTGCCTTACCACTTGGCTACGGCGCCGTACCTGCGTGGTTCAGCAG
>DASYJZ010000373.1:0-2124 GCA_035995965.1 Longimicrobium sp.
CCTCGCTGCGCCACCCCCGCTCGGCCGGCAGCCAGCGAAGCGTTCCCGGCGGCGACGCCGCGTGGGGCTCGGCGACGAGCGTGAGCTCGGCCGCGCCGTCGTAGCCGTCGTGCGCGCCGGCGGGGTCCAGGAAGTGGGCGAGTGCCGTCGACCGCCCCAGGTGGGTGCGCGGCGGCACGGCCACGGTCACCGTCCGCCCGCCCGCCAGGGGGACAACGAGCAGGTAGTGCAGGTCGTCGCGGGTGGTGAAGCGCTGCACCGTGGGCTCCTCGGCCGCGCGGGCGGCGAGGAGCACGCTGTCCACCATCTCCCCCGGCATCTGCGCGTCCGTCAGCCGCAGCTCGGCCACGGCGGTGCCGCGGTCCCAGAGGGTGGGGTGCCCCTCGTACCCCTCCTTCGCCAGCCCCGCGTCGACCCACGACTGGTAGAGCAGGCTCACCCCCTCGCGCCCCTCGGCGTCGTAGAAGAGCACCTTCTCCGCGAACTGGCGCAGCAGGAAGTCGAGGAAGGGGTCCGCCTGAACGCCCAGCCGCGACACCTCGCGCCCCGCCTCTTGGAAGCGCGCGTTGAGGTGCGCCGTCCAGAGCTGGCTGAGGGAGAGCGACGCGCCGATCCACCCCGCCGCGACCCACGGCAGGAGCGCGCCGCGCCCCACCTGCGCGCGCGTGGCCGAGGCCGCCGCGAAGCCGAAGGGGATCGCCCAGAGCGCGGCCGTCCACAGCGGCGGCTCGCGCCCCGGCTGCCACCACGCCAGCAGCCCGAAGGCGAGCGCGGCGGAGGTGGCGAGCGAGACGGCGACCCCCGTGCCCCGGGCGCGCGGCGAGCGCACGCGCCGCGGCTGGCCCATCAGGGCGTAGAGGGGAAGGGCACAGAGCAGCGCCAGCCCCGTGTAGAGCGGCGCGCCGCCCGCCGCGCGCGCCGCCAGCTCGCCGGGAGAGGCCGACGCGCGGAAGAGCCAGAGCGCGAACACCAGCGCCCCCGCCGCCAGGACGATCCGCGCGGCGAGCGGGAGGATGGAGATGGCGCGCGGGGTGCGCCTGCGCGAGAGCAGCCACAGCGAGGCGCCGCCCAGGACCACCAGGAGCTGCCACAGGTTCACGTCGCCGCGGATGGGGAGGACGAAGGAGAGCGGCGAGAACACCCCCTGCCCCCCGCCGATCCCGGCGGCCGGGAGAAGGAGGAGCGCCGCGGTGATCACGGCCACGGGCACGCCCGTGGGCCCCGCGCGGCCGCGGTACCAGGCGAGGGAGAGGAGGAGCGCCGCCAGCGCCAGCGCCGCTCCCACCGCCCAGCGCCCGCGCTCCACCGCGCGGGCGCGCCAGCGCTCCTGGGTGATGGCCTCGAACACCACGCTCAGGATCTTGCGGTCGCCCGTGGACCAGTCCCACACGGCCGGGCCGAGGCCCTGCGCCCGGTCCGGCGTGGTGAAGCGCGGGGTGACGCCGAAGCTCCGGGCGAAGCGGTCGGCGAAGGGGACGGGGCCCTCGCCCACGGCCACGTGCGCGTCCAGCAGCACCGCGGCCACCGCCACCCGCCCGCCGGGCATGCGCTGGGAGAAGTAGATGTAGCCGAAGAGCGGCCCCGCCGAGAACGACGATTCCAGCAGGCCGGCGCTCACCGAGTCGGGGAGGTTGCCGCGGTGCTCCCCCGCCCACACCAGCGGCGAGCCGTCGGGGAGGAAGACCGCCAGCGCGGTGACGCCGGTGCGCCGGCGCACGTCCTCCAGGTCGTGGAAGAGGCCCACGGTGGCGCGGGGCGCGCGCGCGGCCAGGCTGTCGGCGCCCGCCACCGCCTCGCCGCCGCGGTCGAAGAGCTCGCCCAGGCCCCGGCGCAGCTCGGCGCTGGCGCGCTCCTCGGTGGCGAAGCGCACCTCCGGCCAGCGGGTCGCGATGCGGTGGAGGCGAAACTGCACCGCACCCCCTATACTGACCCCGGCCAGCAGCGCCGCCGCCGCGGCCAGCCGCAGCGTGCGCCCACTCGCCCAGAGCCCCCAGGCGAGCGCGCCCACGCCGGCGGCGGCCAGCCAGCCGGGCGAGAGCTGGACCATCCACCCCGCGAGCGCCAGCACCGCCGCCCAGCCGCCGACCCACGCGAGCACCGGGCGGGGCGCGGGACGGCGCCGGG
>DASYJZ010000374.1:0-9606 GCA_035995965.1 Longimicrobium sp.
GATCTGCTCCATCTGCTCCGGATTACTCCGATCAACGACGCGGAGCAGCGTTATGATTCCCGCTGCCCGCCGGACGTCCGGGTGACCCAATTCGTCGAGGTCACTGCGTACACTCTGGTAATACACGTGGTAGAGTTCGGAAACATCCAAAATGCTTTCAAGCGTTCCCTGTTCGCGTGCGACACGACTCGCCATCATGGCCAACCGGGCATTGCCTCGGGCAATCTCCTCGATACGCGCTAGAAATAACGGATTCCGAATACCATTTCGCTCTGCGAGCATCCGCACCTGCTCACCGGTAAGCGCACCGACCACAATCTCCTTCGCACCACCGTAAGGACTGACCGCCTCGCGCGCTTTGCTCAGCGCATAGTCACGCACTGTGGCTAGAACGCGAATATTCCTGTCTGGTCGACCCTCGTGAAGCAATTGGAGCACGTAATCGAAGCCACCGACTCGGTTGGCGTCGTCAACGAAGATCACGAAGTCACCCGGTTCCGCGAAATGCGTACGGACGTCTTCAAATAGGTTAACCCCACGGCTGTAGATGCATCGGAGGGTCGCCTCCGGATATGTTTCACCGAAACGACGAAGTCCCTCCAACGCGAGTCGCGACTTCCCAGTGCCCTGCCCACCGGTCAGGATTACGATCCGATTGTCCCGGAGCGCCTCCACCAGCGAGTCGGCGTCCTCATCACGGAACTGGAACTCGGTGTCTAGAGGCGTCGTCAGTGCGCTCATCCCGTAGGCTCTGACATACTCGTGGGGCGTAAGGATCTGCCCGGTATCGACCTCGACGTGCAGGAAATCGCGCGCGAGGATCGGAAACTTCTGATACAGGTCTTGGGCAATTGGTCCCATTCCGAAGACAGTCAAAACCAAACCGACCTCTCGCGCCGATTCGATCATGGCGAGGTGATCGGCCGGGCCCATCACGCTCGTGTGGCAATACACGACCTCCCGGATTCGACTCTGCGGGATGCCAGTCTTCGCTTCGTCGGCGCATTTCTGGAGGTCTTCACGGACCTTTGCGGTAATGCCGCCTTGCTGCGTAGTGTACTCCGCGAAGACGAAGCGTCCATCGGACTCGGCGATCCATGTATCCGGTGTGCCGCGAGCCACTTGATCCCGCCCAGGAACGCGCCCGAGCGGATTGATTGACTCGTACCCTTTGCGGTGCAGGTACGCGTCGCATAACTCTTGGAATGCGGCTGGTCCCAGGGCGCGAAGCGCGGCCTCGATCTGCTGAAGCTTGTCTGGCATGAAGGAATAAGTGAGCGGTAAGCATGCCTTCCTCTGCCTGAATCTAATCTGCACAACACGATTCGAGGCAGAGTCGACCATCTTGGCGCTGTGGAATTTTGTTCTTCACTTGGTGAGCCGATTCCGAGAATGAGCGCGGCGGCATCGGTTGCCAAGCACAAGGGAGGGTGTGTGGAGCAGGCAGACTCGAAGCGGGACGACGAGCCGCTCTGGCGCGCGCCGTCGCAGGCGGAGCGGCTGGCGGAGCTGACGGCGGATGACGCAACCCTCAAGGAGGCGCCGCTGCGGCGGGACGTGCGCTCGCTGGGCATCCTGCTGGGGCGCGTGCTGCGCGAGCAGGAGGGTGACGCGCTCTACGCCGCGGTCGAGGAGCTGCGCGGCCTGCTCATCCGCAGCCGCGGCGCCGGGCCGGCGGGGTCCGAGGCCGCGCCGCCGTCGTCGTCCGACGCGGGGATGGAGCGCGCGTCGGCCATCGTCGCCGGGCTGGGGGTGGAGCAGGCGTACGGGCTCACGAAGGCGTTCTCCATCTACTTCGAGCTGACCAACCTGGCGGAGACGGCGCACCGCGCCCGCCGCCGCCGCGCCGCCGAGATCCACGCCGACCAGCCGCCGCAGCCCGGCACCTTCCGCGGTACGCTGCTGCGCCTGCGCGACGCGGGGCTGGGCCGCGACGCCATCCTCGCGCGGCTGGCGGAGGTCTGCGTGGTCCCCGTCTTCACCGCGCACCCCACCGAGGTCTCGCGGCGCACGGTGCTGTTCAAGCGCGCCCGCATCGCCCGCGCGCTGGAGCGGCTGGACCGCCTGCCGCTCACCGACGCCGAGGCCGCGCGGCAGGAAGCGGCGATCGCCGCCGAGATCACCGCGCTCTGGCAGACGGACGAGGTACGGCGCAGCCGGCCGTCGGTGCGCGACGAGATCCAGATGGGGCTGGACTACTACCGCCGCGTGCTGGTCCACACCGTCCCCGGGCTCTACGCCGAGCTGGCGGACGGCTTCCGCGCGGGCTTCGGCGAGTCGCTGGCCGCGGCCGCGCTGCCGCAGGTGCTGCGCTTCGGGAGCTGGATCGGCGGCGACCGCGACGGCAACCCGTACGTCACCCCCGACGTCACCCGCGACGCGCTGCAGCTCGCCCGCGAGACCATCCTGGACCGCTACGTGGCCGCGCTGGAGCAGCTCGTGGAGCGGCTGAGCATGTCCACGCTGCAGACGCCCGTCACCCCCGCGCTGGAAGCGGCGCTGGAGCGCTACGCCGGCACGGGCGCCACGCTCGACCCCGTCCCCGAGCGGCGGTCGCAGACGGAGCTCTATCGCCGCTTCCTGGGCTACATGGGCGCGCGGCTGCGCTTCGCCCGCAACGATCCGCATCATCCCCACGCCTATCCGCACGCGCGCGACTTCGCCGCCGACCTGCGCCTGGTGCGCGACTCCCTGGCCGGCAACCGCGGCGAACGACTGGCCACGCTGCTGATCGACCCCCTGCTGCGGCAGGTGGAGACCTTCGGCTTCCACCTGCACACGCTCGACGTCCGCCAGCACGCGCGCCTCCACGCCCGCGCCCGCGACGAGCTGCTGGGAACATCGGGGGATGATCCGGCTGCGCTCCCCGCCGCGCCATCCGGCGAGACGCGGATGGTGATCGACACGTTCCGCGCCGTCGCCGAGCTGAAGCGCACGTATCCGCCGGAGGCGATCCAGGCCTACGTGATCAGCGGCGCCACGGGGGTGGACGACGTGCTCACCGTCGTCCGCCTGGCCGAGGGGAGCGGCGTGCGCATGGCGGCGGAAGGGGACGATCCGGGGCTGATGCCGGTGCCGCTCTTCGAGTCCATCGACGACCTGCGGGCGTGCCCGGAGATCTGCCGCGCGCTGTGGACGCGCGGCGACTACGCGCGGCTGCTGGACAGCTGGGGGCGGCGGCAGGAGGTGATGCTGGGGTATTCCGACAGCAACAAGGACGGCGGGATGCTCACCAGCACCTGGGAGATCTACAAGGCGCACCGCGCCCTGCACGACGTCGCCCGGCAGACGGGGGTGACGCTGCGGCTCTTCCACGGCCGAGGCGGCACGGTCGGCCGCGGGGGCGGGCCCACGCACCGGGCCATCACCAGCCAGCCGCCGGGCGCGTTCACCGGGGAGTTGCGCCTGACGGAGCAGGGCGAGGTGCTGAACTGGAAGTACAGCGACACCGTGCTCGCCGAGCGCAACCTGGAACTGATGGTCGCCGCCGCCCTCGACGCGCTCGCCGAGCCGTCGCACGTCGACCCCGCGCGCGCCGCGGTGTGGAACGCGGCGATGGAGGAGATGTCGGCGGACGCGTACGCCTTCTACCGCGAGAAGATCGCCGAGAATCCCGACATCCTCCCCTACTTCGAGCAGGGGACGCCGGTGGCGGAGCTTGAGCACGCCTACATCGGCTCGCGCCCCGCGCGGCGCGGGAAGACGACGGGGCTGGGCGACCTGCGCGCCATCCCCTGGGTGTTCGGCTGGATGCAGAGCCGGCACGTGCTGCCGGCGTGGTTCGGCGTGGGCTGGGCGCTGGAGCGCTTCGCCGCCCGCGGCGCCGAGGAGGCCGCGCTGCTGCGGGAGATGACGGGCGCCTTCCCGCTCTTCAACGACCTGGTGCGGAACGTGGAGGTGGGGCTGGCGAAGGCGGACCTGTCGATCGCGCGGCGCTACGCCGGCCTGGTGCCGAACGCGGCGCTGCGCGAGCGGGTGTTCGGGATGATCGAGGAGGAGCTCGCGCGCACCCGCGACGCCGTGCTGCGCGTCACCGGCCAATCGCGCCTGCTGGAGGAGAACCCGGTCCTGGCGCGCTCCATTCGCCTGCGCAACCCGTACGTCGACCCGATGAGCCTGATCCAGGTCGACCTCCTCCGCCGCAAGCGCGCCGGCGAGGAGAGCGACGCGCTGAACTACGCCCTCGCGGCCACCATCAACGGCATCTCCGCCGGGCTCCGAAACACGGGGTGAGGCCAACCATGGATTCTCACGATGCGGATCCGCCACCGGCGCCGGACGTCGTTCTCGGACGTCGGCGCCGCACCCATCTTCGAGGGGCTGGGGAAGGCTGAACTGCCTGGCCTCATGACATAACAGATTCGCTGATTGGCTGTGGGTTCCTGAAGGGTTTCGATGGGCCGGCGATAGATCCTTTGGCCTGCCAAGTCTTTGCCGGATAGAAGGATGAGACGTGGTCGGCCTCAGGATGACGTCGTTGGTTTTTGCACGAATGCACAATCATAGCGAACGGAGTCAGCGGACACACGACTCCGCTGACTCCGTTCGATATCTTTCTTTTCCAGTTCGCCGTCAGCGATGCGTGGTGTCGGTCGGCACCACGTTCACGCTGGGCGTGACCACCGTGTGGGTGTCGGTGCCCACCTCCACGCGGGCCGGGTCGACGTCCACCTTGGGCGCCTCCCCGCCCTTGACGTCGACGTCGGGCATCTTGCCCTCCTCCACCTTCGCCGTGCACGCGCCGGCGGCCAGCGCGAACGCCGCCATGGCTGCGATCCATCGTCTCGAGGTCCGCATCCGGATCTCCTTCTGAGCGTGGGACGGAACGATCCTTCGTGGGATTCCGGCCCGTCCGAAAGCAAGACGCGCACCGCGACGCGTGAATCAGCCGATTCCGTCGCGCGGAGGGTGCAACGCGGCGGCGGCGGCCTCGAACGCCAGGCGGCGCATGGAGTGGCGGTCCTTCTCCGCGGCGTCCATCTCGGCGTACGTCCGCTCCGCTCCCTCGGGGATGAAGATGGAGTCCCACCCGAAGCCGCCGCTCCCCGCGGGCCGAGGCGCGACGTGTCCGCGGACGCTCCCCTCGAAGGTGCGCAGGGTGCCGTCGTACACGGCTACCACGGTAGTCGCGGTGGCGGCGCGGCTCGCGAACCCATCGAGCATCCGGCAGATCCCGTCCACGCCCACCGTGCCCACGAACCACTTCACCAGCGCGCCGGGGAGACCCTCCCACGCGTCGAAGGCCAAGCCAGTGTCTTCGACCAGCACCGGCGTGCGCCCCAAGGCTTCCCAGGCGGCGAGCGCCTTCGCCTCGACCACGGACGCGACGCGGATCTCCTGGATCTCGGGGAGATCCAGCGCCACCCGGCGCAGCGGTGTGCCCAGGATGCGCTCCGCCTCGGCGTGCTTGGCCGCGGACCCGGTCACGAAGGTCAACGAATGGAGGCTCATCGGGCCGCAGGAGGGGGGATAGCGCGGATCGTGGGGACGCCGAGTCGGCGCCTGGAATCGAACCGGTGAATCGAAGGGCGGAGCGGCGCGGCTGGCAAGGGAGATCACCGAGAACCTGCAGGAGGGTACGCTTCAGCTCCAGCCGAGCCGGTCTCGCCTGCGACGTCTTCGACCCGCACAAAGCGGCTCCCGGCGGAGCGGCCGAAGCCACCCCGCCGGGAGCCCTGGGTCCACAGCGATGCCGTCCTCAGGGACGGCAGACGCCGGTGCAGGTCTCGGCGCCCGACACCCCGCAGCCGGTGGTGAAGGAGCAGAGCACGGGCTTGCACGTCGTGCCCGGGAAGCAGTCGCCGTCGCCGTCGCAGTCGCACAGCGGCCGCCGGCCGTTCGCGGCGGGCTCGGGCTGCGCGGATGCCGGGCCCAGCGCGAAGAACACCTGCCGGAGCAGCGGCCGCTCGAACTGCGTGGAGAGCTGCGCTCTGAGGCTGCGCGCCAGCGCCTGGTCGGGATGGACCGCGGTCAGCGCGGGGAGCTGCGCGATCACCTGGCGCACGGCGGCCTTCTGCGTCTCCGTCAGCGGTTGGCCCGGGCGCAGGTATCCCTCGAGCTGCTCGCGCCACATCGCCTCGCGCGTGGCGGGCGGAAGCGCGTCGTAGATGGCGCGGCGGTAGAGCTTCGAGTGCCGCGACAGCCCGGCCAGCGTGGTGGGCAGCGCCCCCTGGTGCGCCCGGACCCACGCCGCCGCCACCGCGCACTCGGGCGGCTCCGGCCGCGGCGCGGCGCTGCCCAGGGTGGTGGTGAGCAGGACGGCAAGCACGGGCGCAGCGATCCGCTTCCGCATCGTACACCTCCTGGCGAGAAGGCTCCACGCACGGCGTCGGGACCGATCCGACGCGCTCTTATTGAGAGCTCACGTGGTACGTTGCACGATATAGCGACTCCCCCCGATCCGTCAAGCAGCGGCCTTCGTTGCCAGTGGATCGTTCGCCGTCCCGGGCACATGCCTTGCCACCCGTGACGCGAGCACGCCTCGATGATGGAACGCGCCCACACCGCACGCCTCCCATGCCCGACGAGCCGTCCGCAGATCCATCCCCCGGCCATCGACGTGGAGTCGACGGCGCGACGGACGGCGCGGATCAGGGGAAGATCAGCTATGTGCTGCCGTTGCGCGCGGAGCGGCCGCTGCTGGACGGTGAGCTCACCGCGTACCTCCGCAGCGTCGCCGGGATGGCCGAGCTGCTGGTGGTCGATGGATCTGAGGCAGCCGTCTTCTCCGCGCACGCCGCCGCCTGGGGCACATTCGCGCGGCACCTGCCGGTGGACGCCGACCTGGCCACGCCCAACGGCAAGGTGGGCGGGGTGCTCACCGGCATCCGCCACGCGCGCCACGAGCGGGTAGTGCTCGCCGACGACGACGTGCGCTACGACGCGGCATCGCTTCGATCCGTGGCCGCCACGCTGGACGGGGCCCACGTGGTGCGCCCGCAGAACTACTTCTCCCCGCTCCCCTGGCACGCGCGCTGGGACACGGGGCGCATCCTGCTCAACCGCCTGCTCGGCGGCGACTGGCCGGGCACGCTGGCCGTGCGGCGGTCAGCGCTGCTGGCCACCGGCGGCTACGACGGATCGGTCCTCTTCGAGAACCTGGAGCTGGTGCGGACGGTGGCGGCCGCGGGCGGGCGCGAGGCGCTGCGCGACGACGTGTTCGTGCTGCGGCGGCCGTCGACTACGCGCCACTTCCTGGGCCAGCGCGTCCGCCAAGCCTATGACGAGCTGGCGCGGCCGGAGCGGCTGGCGGCGCAGCTCGCTGTGGTCCCCGTGATGGCGGCGCTCGCCGCGGGCGGGCGCTGGGGCGCGCTGGCGGCGGGCGCGGCGGCCGTGGCCTCGCTGGCCGAGGCCGGCCGCCGGAAGGGCGGCGGCGAGCGCGTCTTTCCCGCGAGCGCGTCGCTGCTGGCGCCGCTCTGGCTGCTGGAGCGCGGCGTGTGCAGCTGGCTGGCGGTGGGGACCCGGCTGCTGGGACGCGGGGTGGGCTACCGCGGGACCGTCCTCGCGCGCGCGGCCACGCCCGTCGCCGAGCTGCGCCGGCGTCACGCCGGGGCGCTGTCCAGCACCTCCACGTCGATGGGCTTGAACGAGCCGTGGTTGGAGAGCTCGGCCGAGCACGCCGTGACGCCCACCACCAGGTCCATCTCCGCGCGCAGCACCACGTAGTCGCCCGCCCGGGACCGCGGCGGCCCGATGGTCAGCTCGCCGTTTGGCGCCACCTCCACGTTCATGAAGAGGTTGAGCGTCGTCGGGATGGCGTCGGGTGCGATGCCGAAAGGCGCGAGGTGCTCCGCGAGGTTGGCGAAGCAGCTCGGGTGCGGCGCGGTGTTGCCGTAGATGATGCGGAAGGTGTCCGGCGAGCAGGGGGTGAGCAGGAAGTCGTGGCGCCCCACCGTGTCTTCCACGATGGTCCACATGGGGCGGCTGCGGTTGGAGTACAGCACGTGCCCGGTGGTGAGGTAGATGGTGTTGGCGTAGTCGATGGTGCGCCCCGACGAGAGCCATTCCCGCACGTCGCCGCGCGCGAAGCTCACCAGGTCCGACACCTGCTCGCCGAGCGGATCGATCACCCGCACCCGTTCCCCGGCGCGCACCACGAACGCGGTCCCCGTCTGCGGCTCCAGGTGGAAGCGCTGCGTCATGTCATCCCCTCGTTGTCCGCCCCGAAAAGGAGTGGCTCTCACGCAGGTCCCAGGGGTCACGGAGGGATTGCGGCAGCCCTCCGTGGTCCCTGTGACCCCTGTGAGAGACGAAGCCGTGGCCGGGCCAGCGCGTCATCCGCGGACCTCAGCGCGGTGGAAGGGGCACGTCCACCCCGGCTCCACCGCGCGCCCGGAGTACTGGCGCGCCTCCGACGACTCGCCGAAGTCGCCCAGGTTGGGGTTCAGGCTCCCCTGGAGCACCATCTCCCGCCCGCGGATCGCCTCGCGCAGGCGGCCATAGCGCCCGTCCGCGCGCAGCCGCTGGAACTGGGCGTGCGGGTTGAAGACCAGCACCGGCCAGCCGAAGCGCCTCGCCAGGCGCGAGCTCTCCGGGTGCAGCCCCACGATGAAGAACGCGTGCCCGGCGAAGCTGAACGAGAAGCTCGGGTCCGCCGGGTCGTCGCTCACCGCGCCGTCCCACGCGCGCTCGGGATCGGCGGCGTGCAGCGCCCGGAGCTGGGCCCAGAGCCTGCCCTCGAAGTCGGCCTCGTCCACCGGCGCGGGGTCAACGAAGGCGGCCACGAAGGTGGCGAACTCGCCGTCCCCGTCCTCGCGCGCGAACGCCGCCAGGTCGCGCGCCAGCGCCGCCGTGGCCTCAGGGCTTCCCATCCGCCCGTACGCCCCGAAGCGGTAGGCGTCGTGGCGCAGGGCTGCGCGCGCCCCCAGGCACGAGAACGCCGGGTCGTTCACGAAGGCCTCGAAGTCGCCGCGCACCCGCTCCGCCAGCGCGCGCAGGCCCCGGGACGCCGCGGCGGCGGGCGGCGAATGCGGCGTCCGCGTGCCCGCTGTCATCCGCGCCTCCGCGAGAACCGCTTGCGCGACGGCTCGGGGACGAGCTTCGCGACCCACCCAGGGCTGAACAGCACCTCCACCCATCCCGGGTCGAAGCGCAGGTCGATCCCCGCCTCGTCCACGTCGATGCCCAGCGCGCGCAGCTGGCTGCGCGGACGCGGCGCGGGGGTGTACGGGAGCACGCGCCCCCGCGGCACCTCGCCCCGCGCCAGGCACGCCGCGTTCGCCGCCGCGGCCGCGCGCCAGAGAGGGAGCCATCCGCCTCGCGGACGCTCCGCCAGCTCGCCGGCGGCGACCCCCAGGTGCTCCGACCAGAGTCGGCGCCGCAGCGCGCCCGCCGCGCCGCAAGCGGGCGCGCCCTCCACGCCGTCCAGCAGCACCAGGTTCAGGTCGAAGTCGCGCACGCGGCGGAAGAGCCGCCGCCCCGGCCAGGCCGAGAAGTCGTCGCCGTACGCGTCCAGCGAGAGGCCGTCGAGGTTGGCGGTGCCGAGCGTGGCCCAGCGGTCGTCGGCCACCGCGGCCTTGCTGTGGATGAAGAGCTGGGTCAGCTCCACCCGCCCCGGCCCGGGCGAGGGCGCCGCGGCCCAGAGCGAGAACACGCCCACGCGCGGAT
>DASYJZ010000375.1:0-12929 GCA_035995965.1 Longimicrobium sp.
TCGCCGCCCACGAAGTCGGCCATCGCCGCGCGCGCGCCGTCGATGAGGGCGTCGGTCTCGTCGCTGGTGGCGAAGTGCCCGTGGGTGTTGGCGTTGTGGAGCGTCAGGTACTCCGCCACGGCGTTTGCGACCTGCCGGGGCACCTGGCTCCCGCCCGGGCCGTCGAAGAAGGCGATCGGCTTGCCGTCGATCTCGCGGGCGAAGACGGGGAAGTCCTGCCGGATGCGGTGCGCGTCCATCTGGTTCATTGCAGGTGAAAGTCAGTCGACGGCCGTCTCACGCAGAGGCGCAGAGGAACCGAGAGAACTTCAAAAACAACGCAGTTCTCTCCGTTTCTCTGCGTCTCTGCGTGACAGAACGCAACCCGAGGGAACGCACGAAGGCGGAGGAGCACGATCGCCCCTCCGCCTTCGCATGCACCATCGGCCCGGGTCAGGAAACGGCCCAGAAGCCCTCCAGCGCCGCCCCGTCCGGGCTCTCGCGCAGCTTCTCGAAGGCGCGGTTGCGGATCTGGCGGATGCGCTCGCGCGTCACCCCCAGCATCGAGCCGATCTCCTCGAGCGTGCGCTCCTCGCCCTCGTCCAGCCCGTAGTAGAGGTAGAGGATCTTGCGCTCGCGCTCGGTGAGGTACTTCTCGAACATCCGCTCCAGGAACTCGCGCCGCGCCTGGCTCTCCACCTCTTCCTCGATCTCCACCGCCTCGCTCCCGGCGAAGCGCTCGCCGAAGCTGGCGCTGTCGCGGTCGCCGCGGTCCAGCGGCGCGTCGAGCGAGAGCTCGCTGGCGGCCACCCGGCGCAGCGCGCGGATGGTGTCCACCGGCTCGCCCATGTCGTCGGCGATCTCCTCGTCGGTCGGGGAGCGGCCCAGCGACTGCGTGAGCGCCGTCTCCACCCGCGAGAGGCGCACCAGGTTGGAGTTCTGGTTGAGCGGGATGCGCACCGAGCGCGTCTGCTCGGCCAGCGCCTGCAGCACCGTCTGGCGGATCCACCACACGGCGTAGGAGATGAACTTCACCCCCTTGTCGGGATCGAACTTCTTCACGGCCTTGAGCAGCCCCTCGTTGCCGATGCACACCAGCTCGGCCAGGCCCAGCCCGCGGCCCTGGTACTTCTTCACGTAGCTGATCACGAAGCGGAGGTTCGCGGTCACCAGGCGCTCCGCCGCCTGCTTGTCTCCGGTGCGCGCCCGGTGGGCCAGTGCGCGCTCCTCGGCGGGGTCTTCGATCAGCGGGTACTTCTCTACGTCGTGCAGGTACTGGTCGAACGAGTCGAGGGCCCGTGAGCTCAAGAACATGTCGGTTCGTCCCTTTCAGAAAGAACAAGAGCAGCGAGCCTCGGTGGTGTTCGAGGACCCGCTGCTCCCGCGTGGCTAATGTCTCCCGGAAATCCCCATAGCCGGCAAAGCTAACCCGGTCAAGTACGGAAGTCAATTTCCCCGCACGCCCCAAGTGGACGCGGTCGGGGGACCCAGGGACCGCAACAGGTTGTGCCAGTGCGGCTTGCGTCAACCTTCGCCCGCCGTCCGTTCCGGACAGCCGGCGGCGTCTCTCCCGTCCGTTTCTACCCCGCCCGCACCACTCCGTTCACCGCCCCGAAGGCCAGCGCCGCGTTGATCCCGCCGAAGCCGAAGGAGTTGGACACGGCGTACCGCACGTTCCGAGCCTCCCCCGTCCCGGTCGCGAACGACAGGTCGCACTCGTCGCCGGGGTCCTCCAGGTTCAGCGTGGGGGGCACCCAGCCGCGCTGGATGGCGAGCGCGGTGATCCCCGCCTCGATGGCGCCGGTGGCGCCCAGGCAGTGCGCGTGGTACCCCTTGGTGCCGCTCACCACCACGCTGTCGGCGTGCTCGCCCAGCACCGCGCGGATGATGCGGCTCTCGGTGCTGTCGTTCAGCGGCGTGGACGAGCCGTGCGCGTTCACGTAGTCCACCTGCTCCGGCTGCAGCCCGCCGGTGCGCAGCGCCGTGGCCATGGCGCGCGCCGCCTGGGCGCCGTCGGGGCGGGGCGCGGTCATGTGGTGCGCGTCGTTGCTGGTGCCGTAGCCGAGCACCTCGGCGTAGATGCGCGCGCCGCGCGCTTTCGCCCGCCCGTACTCCTCCAGCACCAGCACGCAGGCGCCCTCGCCCATCACGAACCCGTCGCGCGCGCGGTCGAAGGGGCGCGAGGCGCGCCCCGGGTCGTCGTTGCGCGTGGACATGGCGCGGATGATGGCGAAGGCGCCGTAGCAGAGCGGCGCCAGCGGCGTCTCCACCCCGCCGGCCAGCATCATGTCGGCGTCGCCGTCGCGGATGGCGCGCCAGCCGTCGCCCACGGCGATGGCGCCCGAGGCGCAGCTCATCCCGTTCGTCGAGTTGGGCCCGGTGAAGCCGAACTCGATGGCCACGTTGCAGCTCGCGGCGCCGTTGAACACGGCCAGCGCCAGCATGGGGTCCACGCCGCGCACGCCGTTCTGCACGTAGCTGGTGAACTGCCCCTCGCCGTAGGCCACGCCGCCCAGCGCGCTCCCCATCTGCACGCCCACGCGGTCCGGGTCCTCGGCCTGGGGGGTGATGCCGGCGTCCTCGAGCGCCATGCGGCTGGCGGCGATGGAGAACTGGGCGTAGCGCTCGGTGCGCTTCACCCGCTGCCGGTCCATGTAGTCGGTCGGCTCGAAGTCGTTGACCTGGGCCGCGATCTGGGTGCGGAAGGGCGAGGGGTCGAATCGGTCGATCTTCTGCACCGCGCTCTCGCGGCGCTTGAGGCCGTCCCACAGCCCCTCCACCCCCGTGCCGATGGGGGTGAGCGCGCCGATGCCGGTGATCACGACGCGGCGCTTCTCGTGCGGGGCGCCGCCGTTGCTATCGCTCATGCAGTTGACTGCCGCGGTTGGTCGATGTGGATGTGGTCGCCCCTGCTGTACACCGCTCCGCAAGATTCGGTGCTCCTCCGCCTTTCGTGCATCTCCTCGGGTTGCGTTCTGTCACGCAGAGACGCAGAGAAACCGAGAGAACGTCAAGATCGAGGCAGTTCTCTCGGTTCCTCTGCGTCTCTGCGTGAAACGGCCGTTCGACCAACTTTGACAAACGATGAGGCCAGGTCTACGCGTCCGCCTCGACCGCGCGCTTGATGCCGGCCAGCGTGCGCGAGGCGACGGCGGAGATGAAGACGGGGCCGATCACCGCGTCGGCGACCAGGCGCCGCAGCGCGCGCGGGAGCGGCCAGCGCGGCCCGTCGTCCCATTCGTGCACGATGCGGACGAGGGTGGTGCCGTCTCCCCGGTCCTCGAAGCTCCAGACGACGTCCATCCCGGCGGTGATGCCGTCGACGTGGTGGTAGAGGACGGCGGGGCGGCGCTCGTCCACCGTCATCTCCGACACCCACCAGACGGGCCAGGGGATGGGGCCGAAGCTGCGCCGCGCGGCCATCTCCACCCGCCCCGTGCCGAAGCCGTCCTTCCGCTGGAAGCGCACCCGGCGGTAGTGCGGCAGCCACGCCGGCCAGCGCTCCACCTCCGCCCCGAAGCGGAAGGAGCGCTCCGGCGAGCCGCGCATCACGATCTCGTCGACGGTTCTCATGTCGCACGTCGCCTGGAAAGAAAAAGAATTCTCACACAGAGGAACCAGAGGTACCAGAGGCGGTACGGGCAGTTCCTCTGGTACCTCTGGTTCCTCTGTGTGAGACCATTCGGTAGAAGCTTCAGGTGGGGATGAACTCGTCGCCCTCGCGCAGCCCGCGGCAGAAGGCGGCCAGCAGGCGCACCGTGGCGTCGATGTCGTCCAGCGCCACCACCTCGTTGGGCGAGTGCATGTAGCGGTTGGGGATCGACACCACCGCCGTCGCCACCCCGCCGCGCTGCAGGTAGATGGCGTCCGCGTCGGTGGAGGTGAAGCGGGGGCTCGCCTGGATGGTGAAGGGGATCCCCTCCTGCTCCGCCGTCTCCGCCAGCCGCTCGAACACCAGCGGGTGGATCGCCGAGCCGCGCGAGAGCACCGGGCCGCTCCCCAGCTTGTGCTCGCCCACCTGCTTCTTCTCGATCCCCGGCGCGCAGGTGGAGAAGGTGAGGTCCACCGCGATCGCCACGCTCGGGTCCAGCGCGAACGCCGAGGTGCGCGCCCCGCCGCCGTGGTAGCCGATCTCCTCCTGCGTCGTCGCCACGGCGATCACCTCCGCCGCCGGCCGCTCCCCGGCCGAGAGCGCGCGCAGCACCTCGAGCACCACGAAGGCGCCGATGCGGTTGTCGATCGCCCGCGAGGCGATCAGCCCGTGCGTGCCCAGCTCCACCAGCGGGCAGTCCACCACGCCGGGGTCGCCCACCCGGATGCCGCGCTCCAGCGCGTCGGCGCGGTCCTTCGCGCCCACGTCCACCCACAGCTCCTGCAGCTTGGTGGCCTTGTCCTTCTCCTCCTGCTTCATCAGGTGGATCGGCTTCTTCCCCACCACCCCCACCACGTGCCCCAGGCGGGTGAGGAAGCGGATGCGCTGCCCCACCAGCACCTGCGGGTCCCATCCCCCGATCCCGTCGATGTAGAGGAAGCCCTCCTCGTCCACGTGGGTGATCATCACCCCGATCTCGTCCACGTGCCCCGCCAGCATCACCCGGGGCGCCCCGCTCCCCAGGCTGGCGGCCGAGTTGCCGGCGACGTCCACGTTCACGGTGTCGGCGAAGCCCTGCGCCTCGTGGCGCCAGACGCGCGCGGCCGCCGTCTCGAACCCCGACGGGCCGGGGGCGTCGAGGAGGCGTTTCAGGAACTCGTAGGAGCTGGTCTGCATCGAGGAAAGTGGTGGAAGGATGATGGTGGCGGCGCGGCGCTCACGCGTCCGGCGGCGGCGTGGGGGCCCCGGCGGCGCGGGCCGCGGCCTGGGGGGTGTATGCGTGGTACAGGTGCTTCACCAGCACCTCGGCGGCGTAGACCTCCGGCGGCAGCTCTTCGGCCGCCGCCAGCGCGCGCAGCGCCTCGGCCTGCCGCGCGGTGAGCTGGAGGGTGACGCTTTCCCGGGCCATGGACTGCCGTGGACGAAGGTTCAGGGACGGGGGCCGGCCGCGGACGATCGATTGCCGCCGGGCCTCGGGAGGCGGCGCGGTCGCGGCCCCGCCGGATCACGTCCACAATGTCCGAGTGTAACGCGCCGCGCGCAACCCAGCGGTCCAAACAGGCCAGCGACCGCTCACTCCGCGCCGGCTGGTGACACGCTCTCGGCGTAGAGCTCCAGGAAACCGGCCAGGATGCGGTGCGTCATCCCCCACACCACCTGGCCCCGTGCGTCGTAGGCGGGGAAGGCGAGGGTGTTCCCGTCCGCCAGATCGTGCAGGTACTCGGTGGCGGCATCGGGGTGCAGCAGCTCGTCCACCCGCACCCAGAGCGCGGCCTGCACCTCGTGGTTGGGGCGGGGTTCCGCGGTGCCGAAGAGGTGGTAGACGAAGGGGGAGACGACGATGCCGGGGATGCGGGCGGAGCGGGGCGCCAGCTCGTCGAGCTCGCCCAGCCGCCGGCCGTGGCGCCCCACGTCGATCCCCACCTCTTCCTCCGTCTCCCGCGCGGCCGTGGCGGACAGGTCGGCGTCGCCCGGCTGCCAGCGCCCGCCGGGGAGCGCCATGTGCCCCGACCAGGGGTCGCCCTCGCGCTCGGCGCGGCGGATCAGCAGCAGCTCCACCTCGCCCGCCTCCACCCGCAGCAGGAGCGCCACGGCGGCCCGGGCGCCCGCCCCCGCAGGCGCCCGGAAGGGCGGGCGCGAGGCCAGCGCGACTTCGACGGCGGCGATGCGGGGGTCGGTCACGGCGGGGGGCGCGGCGCGGGGGTACGGCGCGCGGCGACTTGCCCGCCGCGACCCGAGAGGTTATCACGTCGCGTTCGTTCCGGCAACGCTCCCACGCCTCACGCTCCGCGCTTTCGCCGATGGTGCGACTCGAAGACGTCAGGGCCGCCCGCGAGCGCATCCGCGGCCGGGTGGTGCTCACCCCCTGCACTCCGTCGGAGGCCTTCGGCGAGATGTTCGGGGGGAAGGCCTGGTTCAAGTTCGAGAACCTGCAGCGCACCGGCTCGTTCAAGGAGCGCGGGGCGCTGAACTGCATGCTCTCGCTCACGGAGGAGGAGCGCGCGCGGGGGGTGATCGCCGCCAGCGCCGGGAACCACGCGCAGGGGGTGGCGTTCCACGCGCGGCGGCTGGGGATCGCCGCCACCATCGTGATGCCCGAGCGCACGCCGCTCACCAAGGTTTCGAACACCGAGCGCTACGGCGCGCGCGTGGTGCTGCACGGCGACGTGTACGACGAGGCCATGGCCGAGGCGATGCGCATCCGCGGCAACGAGGGGCAGGTGGTGATCCACCCCTTTGACGCGGACGCGGTGATCGCGGGGCAGGGGAGCATCGGGCTGGAGCTGCTGGAGCAGTGCCCGGAGATGGACGTGGTGGTGGTGCCGGTGGGCGGAGGCGGGCTGATCTCGGGGATCGCGCTGGCCATCAAGGAGGTGCGCCCCGAGGTGCGGATGGTGGGCGTGGAGTCCGCCGTGCTGCCGGCGGCGCTCAGGGCGCGCGAGGCGCACGGGCTGGTCACCATCCCCCCGGCCGACACCATCGCCGACGGCATCGCGGTGCGCCGGATCGGCGAGAACACCTTCTCCATGATCGAGAAGTACGTCGACGACCTAGTGGTGGTGGACGAGGAGGAGATCGCCAGCGCGGTGCTCCTCCTGCTGGAGCGCGAGAAGACGGTGGCCGAGCCCGCGGCCGCCGCGTCCGTCGCCGCGGCCGTCTACGGGGTGCTGGGCGGGCTGGTGGGGAAGAACGTGGTGATGCTGCTCTCCGGAGGGAACGTGGACGTGACGCTGCTCTCGCGGATCATCGAGCGGGGGCTGCGGAAGGACGGGCGGATGGCCCACCTGAACGTGCGGGTGAAGGACCGCCCCGGCGCCCTGGCCGCGCTCACCGACGCCCTGGCCGCGGCCGGCGCCAACATCGTGAGCCTGGAGCACCGCCGCGGCCACGGCTCGGTGTGGGTGACCGAGGCCGAGATCTCGCTCACGCTGGAGACGCGCGGCCCCGACCACGTGGCCGAGCTGGTGCGGTCGCTCTCCGCCGCCGGCTACGCGGTGGAGAAGGAGTAGTCGCCGGGCTGATGACGGACGCCTCCGACCTCTCCTCGCGGGAGCGGGTCTTCGCCCGCGACGGGTTCCGGTGCGTCTACTGCGCCGGCGTCTTCCCGTCCGAGCAGCTCTCGCTGGACCACGTGCAGCCCCGGATGCGGGGCGGCGACAACTCCGACGGCAACCTGGTCACCGCCTGCCGCCCGTGCAACGCGCGCAAGGGCTCGCTCTCCGCCTGGGCGTTCCTGGCCGAGCTGCCGGACGAGCGCGCCAACTTCCTCCGCTACGCCACCGGCGTCTGGCCGCGCCTGCGCCGCGCCGTGGTCGAGGCAGCCGAGCGTCGCCCGTGAGACCGATTCTCCAGCATTGCGCGCATTCCGATCGAACCGTCGACGTCATCCCGAGCGGCGCCGCTGCGCCCGACTCGACGGGGCACCAGGCCGTGCGGCGCCCGAGGGATCTAAACTTCCGGCGGCGGTGATGCTGGCTCTGTCGCGGCGACCGACTTTAGATCCCTCGGCGCCGCCAAGGTTTACCGTGGACGCGGGTACGGGAGGCGGCGCTTCGGGACGACGTCTCTTTCACTTCAGTCTCAGAATCGTTCGGGACTCGTTTGCGAGAGAGGCTCGAGACTTCCCCGTCCGCTCAATACCGGTCCGCGGTTCGCGAACGGCATCTGTTTGATTGTGCAAAGCTTCTGCGTCCGGTCCGCTCCATCAGCGGGACCACCTGCCGTAAATCCTTCTTTCAAAAGAAGATAATCCTGGTTGCCCGATCCGGGCCGTCCGCGGTCGGGAGCCGCCGTGCGCCTGCTCGTGGCAACCGCCTTGCATAGGGGATGGGTAGGGGTCGCCGCCCCGTTCGTTCGCCGAACGGGCGCGCCGATTCCGTCCTTCCGCGAAACCGCAGTAGGCAGGGAGACCCGCAGTGCCGCGAAGCAGGATCCAGCAGATGGAGCGCGTCTTGACGTTCGCCGCGCGCTTTCTCGAGGAGGTCCGGGACGACATCTGCAGGTGCAAGATGGACGGCTCGGACGCCCCACCGATCATCAGGAGCGTTCACGAGCGAGCCGGCCACGCCACGCCGGAGTACCGCACCCTCACCATCCCCATCCCCGACGGCTACGGCGGCCTTTCGCCCGACGTGCTGTCGGGCGCGATCGCGAAGTTCGCGTCCGGCAAGAAGCCGGACTGTCTGCTGCTCGCCTTCGAGGCGGAGAACGGCGACGGGCCGTTGCTGATCGCCGAGGCGCGCTGCCGCTATGGCACTCGGCTCTTCTGGATCCAGCCCTATACGATCACCGATACGCGGGTGGAGTGGAGCGAGCCCGCCAACGGCGGATGGAACGACCCCGGCGCCGAGGAGATGATCCTCGACGCGGCGTTCTCGTCCTCACGTCCTGTCGCGTCCGGGGCATAGTCAAAAGAAATCTCTCACAGGGGTCACGGAGGCGTTTCCTCTGCGACCCCCGTGACCCCTGTGAGAGAATGCCCTTCAGCCGATCTCCGATGAGCGCGAGTCCGCGGTTGCGTCGCGGGGCTTGCGGCCGAAGCGCAGGTCGAGCTCGGCCCAGAGCTCGTCCAGCGGGAGGCCCTTCGCGCGCCAGAGCACCATCAGGTGGTAGACGAGGTCCGCGGACTCGGCGCGGAGCTGCTCCGTCCCCTCGTTCTTCGCGGCGATGATGGTCTCCGCCGCCTCTTCGCCGACCTTCTTCAGCACCTTGTCCAGGCCCTGCGCGAACAGGTAGGTGGTGTACGACCCCTCCGGCCGCTCCGCGTCGCGCGCGGCGATCGTCTCGTCGATGCGGGCCAGCACGTGGCGCGGATCATCCCCGTGCCGCAGCTCGTCTCCCTCGACCGCGCGGAAGAAGCAGCTCCGCTCGCCGGTGTGGCAGGCGGGGCCGGTCTGGCGGACGCGGTAGAGCACGGCGTCGCCGTCGCAGTCCACGCGCACCTCCTCCACCGCCTGCGCGTTCCCGCTGGTCTCCCCCTTCGTCCACAGCTCGCCGCGCGAACGGCTCCAGTACGTCGCGCGGCCGGTGTCGGCGGTCCGCCGCAGCGCCTCGGCGTTCGCCCAGGCGAGCATCAGCACCTCGCCCGTGCGCGCGTCCTGCGCCACCACGGGCACCAGGCCGCGGTCGTCGAGCTTCACCTGGTCGATCCACGACATCGGGTGCGAGCGGTGCGAGAGTGCGAGAGTGCCGGGGATGCGGATTCCCCGCGGATTCCGTAGCTTCGGCGCGGAACGTACCCGCGGCGGAGGAGGGCGGCAACCCGCGGAACCGCGATCAACCTGCGATCGGACGAGGATGCTTCCCCACGCGCTGGAGCGGGTCCCCGATTGGGCCGACGCCTGGACGCGCACCGGCCGGCTGGTGCTCCTGCTGGACTTCGACGGCACGCTGGCGCCCATCGTTGACCGCCCGGAGCTCGCCGCGATGCCCGAGCCCACTCGCCGTGCGCTGGAGCGGCTGATGGCGCGCCCCGGCGTGGAGGTCGCGGTGGTCAGCGGCCGCGGCCTGGCCGACGCGCGGGAGCGCGCCGCGCTCCCGGGGATCGCCTACGCGGGGAACCACGGGATGGAGATCCACGGCCCGGGGATCGACCGCATCCACCCCGAGGCGGCGGCCGCGCGCCCGGTCCTGGAGCGCGCCGCCGGCGAGTTGCGCGCGGCGCTGGAGGACATCCCCGGCGCGTTCGTGGAGGACAAGGAGCTGACGCTGTCTGTGCACTTCCGCCTGGCGCCGCGCGACCGGCTCGACGAGTTGCACGGGATTGTCCGCCGCGTGGTCGATCCCCTCGACGGCGTGCACCTGACCGAGGGGAAGCAGGTGATCGAGGTGCGGCCGAACGTCGACTGGAACAAGGGGAGGGCCGTGCTCTTCCTCCTCGACCAGATGCGTCCGCCGCCGGAGGCACCCGTTCTCTACTTCGGCGACGACCGCACCGACGAGGATGCCTTCCGCGCCCTCGCCGGCTTCTCCCCATCCGCCGAGGGCGTGCTCGTGGCCGATCATCCCCCCGAATCGACTGCCGCGACCTCGTTCGTCCACACCCCCGCCGAGGTCGGCGAGGTGTTCGCCGCGCTCGCCCACCAACTCCCGTCGTGCGCCGGTTGAGGTTTGCCCACGCAGTCGCGAGAGCGCTCCGCCGTCATCCCCACCTGCAATGCTCCGGGGCGCGACGAGCCTCGGGGGCTGCGGGAATCCATCACCCCGCCCGGTGTCATCCCGAGGTCCGGCCTCGCTTTGCCCTGGGTTCACGCCGCGCGCCGCAGGGCCGAAGGAGCTGACCGACGACGCGCGAGGGCCGCCGCGGAAGCCGCACGGCAGCCGCGGCTGCCTCGCGTCGCGGCTGCGAGGCCGGCAGTCGCGACGCTGCCGCGCCCCAGCCCCCGCAGCGCCCCGGGTTGGATCCCCTCGGCCCGATGGCGTCCTCGCGCTGCGGCCGAGGAGGAGCTGTGACGCCTCTTCGTAGCAGCCAGGGGTGCGCTCACGAAATCGTTGCGGTTGGTGGCCCGGGAGCACACACTGGTGGGGGAAGCGCCGTTCGCCGGTCCGTCGAAATGTTGTGGCGTATTTGATTCCCCAATCCCGCTGATCGCTCCCCGCAGCCCCCAGGCGAGCCATGAAGACCAAGGGCCAGTTCACCCTGTTCGAGACGGTCGCCGAGTTCGCGCACTTCCTGGAGACGCCGTTCGGGCGCAAGGTGACACGCATCCAGAACCACCACACGCTCATCCCCAGCTACGGCAACTTCACCGGCTCCAACCACTTCCCGCTGCTCGAAGGGATCAAGGCGGCGCACCTGGAGCGCGGCTTCAGCGACATCGGCGAGAACCTGACCACCTTCCCCGACGGCACGGTGGCCGTCTGCCGCCCGTTCGAGGTCGACCCGGCGTGCGCCAAGGGGGCCAACACCGCCTCCGTCTGCATCGAGAACGTGGGGAACTTCGACAAGGGGCGCGACCCGATGACCGCGGCTCAGCGGGCGTGCATCGTGCAGGTGAACGCGCTGCTCTGCCTCCGGTTCAAGCTCGCGGTGAACACCGACGGCATCCTCTACCACCACTGGTTCGACCTGAAGACCGGCAAGCGCACCGATGGTACGGGGACCACCAAGACGTGTCCGGGGACGAACTTCTTCGGCGGGAACACGGTGGCGGACTGCAAGGCGGGCTTCCTCCCGCTGGTCTCGGCCGCCCTCGCCGCGCTGGTCGGCACGCCGGGGCCGGTCGCCTCCGTTTCGTCGGCCGACGGGGTCCTGGCGGTACGCAGCGAGCCGCGGGCAACCGCCGGCAAGGTGGGATCGCTCCCCAACGGCACGGTGGTGCACATCCACGAGGCGAAGGGGATCTGGCGGCGGATCGACCCGGTGGAGTCGCGCTGGGTGTCGAGCCGGTTCCTGGTCGCCGGCTGAGCGCGTCCCGTCTCCGAACGCGGCGCGGGGGCCCGTTTCGGGGCCCCCGCGCCGCGTTTCAGCCCATCCGCCGCGGTCAGGCGACGGGGCGCCGGCCGGTGATGATGCGCCAGGCGATCACGATCACCGCGATGATCAGCAGGATCCACGCGACGCTCTTCAGTGCGGCGATCACCCCGCCGAAGCCCAGCAGGGCCAGCAGCAGCAGGATGATGCCGATGATGAGGATCATGTCCATAGGTGCCTCCCCTTGGGGGTGAACTCTCGGTACCTCGCCGACTTCGGCCATCGCCTAAAGCAAGCGCTGTGCCGAACGTAAATCCGGCGCGCGCCCACAGTTCCGCGAACACCGCGTTGCCCGCTCGGGCGGGGGCCGATAGCTTCCCGCCCCATGGCCATCTCCCGCCTCCAGCAGGTGCCCCCCGGGTCGCTCGACCTGCTCGCCGGCGACGTCCGCCGGCGGCGCAGCGTGCAGCGCGCCTGGTTCGCGCTGGCGGAGGCCGGCGGCTACGAGGAGGTGATCCCCCCCACCTTCGAGTACGAGGAGGTGTTCACCCGCAGCGCCGGCCCCGAGCTGGCTTCGCGGCTGATCCGCTTCGTGGACCGCGACGGGGCGCTGGTGGCGCTGCGGGCAGACTTCACCTCGTCCATCGCCCGCATGGTGGCCACCCGGCTGGCCGGCGCGCCGCTGCCGCTGCGCCTGGCGTACGCGGGGAAGGTGTACCGCCAGGAGCCCGAGGGCGTGGGCCGGCGGCGCGAGATCTTCCAGCTCGGCGCCGAGCTGATAGGCGACCCCTCGGCCGCGGCCGACGTGGAGGCGCTGCGGCTGGTGGTGACCCTCGCGCGCGAGCTGGGGATCGGCGAGTTCCAGATCAACCTGGGCGACGTGGGCTTCATCCGCCCGCTCCTGCGGGGGCTCGCGCCCGATCAGGCCGAGGCGCTGCGCACCGCCATCGACCGGAAGGACCGCGCGGCGCTGGCCGCCGGCGCGCGCGAGATCGGCGCGTCCGCCGCGGTGGCGCGCGCGCTGGTGGAGCTCCCCGAGCTGATCGGCCGCGGCGAGGTGCTGGCGCGCGCCCGCTCGCTGGCGACGGGCGAAGAAGCCGAGGCCGCGATCGAGCGCCTGCGCGAGGTGGACGCGCTGCTCACCGACGACGAGCGCCGCCACGTGGTCTACGACCTGGGCGAGATCCGCGGGCTGGGCTACTACACCGGGATCCAGTTCGAGCTGTTCGTGGCCGGCGTGGGCCGGGCGGTGGGGTACGGGGGGCGCTACGACGGCCTGCTCGCGCTCTACGGCGCCGACCGCCCCGCTGTGGGCTTCGCGCTGGAGACCGACGCGCTCGCCGACCTGCTGGCCGAGGCGGCGTCGTGACCCCGCTGCGCATCGCGCTCCCCAAGGGGCGCATGATGGACGAGGCGCTGCGCACCGCCATCGACCGGAAGGACCGC
>DASYJZ010000376.1:0-1950 GCA_035995965.1 Longimicrobium sp.
GCGCCTGGCTGGTGGGAGCCGCGTCGACGCCCTCCACCACGCCGTAGAGGGTGGCGAGGTCGGCGGCGAGCTGGCGCAGGCCGGGCGTGCCCTCTTCGATCGACGCGGCCTGCTCGTCGAGCGCGGTGACGGAGGTCGCCACCTCGGGGCCGCCCTTGCCGCGCAGTGCCTGGAGCTGCGAGCGGACGCCGCGCAGCTGCCCCAGCGCCTCCGCGGCGCGGCGCAGGCCGTCCGCCAGCCGCAGCGAGGTCGCGTGCTGCTGGGCGAGCGCGGCGGCGGCGGCGCGCACCCGCGGGTCCATCCGCACCACCAGGGGCTGCGTGTACGCGTGGCCATCCACCGTCAGCCGCACGGTGTAGGCGCCCGGCAGCGCCCAGGGGCCGCGCGGCTCCTTCGGCGTGTCGCCCGGGGTGGCGGAGATGGGGTAGCTGCGCTCCGGCGCGTCGACGTCGGTCTCGTGCAGGTCCCAGACGAAGCGGTGCATCCCCGCCTCGCGGCCGGGGCGCGTGGGCGGGCGCACCCACCACCAGGGGATGTTCCCCTCCGTGCGCACCGGCGGCAGCGAGTCGGCGCTGGAGTGGCGGCGCACCACGCGGCCGGCGGCGTCCACTAGCTCCAGCATCACGGTGGATGCCGGCCCGGCGAGGCGGTAGTCGATCACCACGCCGTCGGGCGGGTTCTGGCCGGCGGGCTCGTCCGGCGGGAGCGGGGTGTCGGTGTTGGTGTTCCAGCGCGCGCGCACGGCGTCGTGCGGGCGGAAGAGGCGCGTGCCGCCCTCCGTCCATCCCCCCGCCTGCCGCAGGGGCGTGACGTCGTCCAGGATCCAGAAGGAGCGGCCGTGCGTGCCCACCACCAGGTCCTGGTCGTGCACCACCAGGTCGCGGATGGAGGTCGCCGGCATGTTCAGCCGCAGCGCGCGCCAGTGGTCGCCGTCGTCCAGCGAGGCGTAGACCTCGCGCTCGGTGCCGGCGTACAGCAGGCCGCGGCGCACCGGGTCCTCGCGCACCACGTTGACGATGGCGCCGTCCGCCATCCCGTCGACCACTTCCTGCCACGTCCGTCCGCCGTCGTGCGTGCGGAGGACGTGGGGGCGCAGGTCGTCCAGGCGGAAGGTGTTGATGGCCGCGTACGCCGTCGCCGTGTCGAAGCGCGAGGCCTCGAGGATGGAGACCTTCGTCCACGGGCCGAGCTGCGGCGGGGTGACGTCGCGCCAGTGCACGCCGCCGTCGCTGGTGACGTGGATCATCCCGTCGTCCGTCCCCGCCCAGATCCGCCGCGCGTCCAGCGGCGAGGGCGCGAGCGCGTACACCACGCCGCGGTGCGCGCCCTTCTCCGGGTCGAGCGCGGCGAAGGGGCCCAGGACTGCGGGGACGGGCGTCCGCGCGCGCGTCAGGTCGGGCGAGACCTCGGCCCAGTGCGCGCCGCCGTCCGTCGTCCTCCACACGGTGTTCGAGGCGAAGTAGAGGGCGTGCGGGTCGGCGGGGGAGAACACCACCGGCTGCGTGCGCACCACGCGGTAGCCGCCCTCGCGGAAGGCGCGCGGCGTCACGTCCTGCACCTGCCCGGTGCGCCGGTCCCAGCGCGAGATCTTGCCGCCGTAGACGATGTCCGGGTTCAGCGGGTCGGGCGCCACGTAGCCGTACTCCTCCACCCCCACCGGGTGCCACTCGCGGAAGGTGATGCGCCCGTCGCCGCCGCGGCTGGTGGTGCCGATCGACCCGCTCTCCTGCTGCGAGCCGTAGACGTTGTAGGGGAAGGCGTTGTCGGTGGCGACGTGGTAGATCTGCGCGGTGGGCTGGTTGTACCACGAGCTCCAGCTCTCGCCGCCGTTCACCGAGATGATGGCCCCCTGATCGACGGCGATCAGGATCACCCGCGGGTTGCCGGGGTCGATCCAGATGCGGTGGTAGTCGTCGCCGCCGGGCGCGCCGCGGAAGGCGGCGAAGGTGC
>DASYJZ010000377.1:0-3662 GCA_035995965.1 Longimicrobium sp.
ACCGACCGGGTCTCCCGAAACGGGACGGAGGACACGGGGAGCAGCGCCCTCCGGGTCCTCCGGAATCGATGAGAGCGCCGTTCCGCCGTTTGGGGTTACTGGAGGCGGGTGACGGCCTGCAGGTCGACCTGCTCCACCAGCCAGCCGTTCGCGGTGCGCACCACCACGAAGGGGACGTCCGTGGCGTGCCCGTGCTGCGTGATCTGCACCGTGAGCTGGGTCACCTCGGGCCCGCGGCCGGGGATCCCCTGGCCGCCGCGGATCACGAAGCGGTCGTTGGCCAGGATGCTGGCGATGGCGTACATCCGGCGCTCCACCTGCTGCTGGGGGTCGCGGCTGGTGATGGGCCCCTCGGCGGTGCCGAAGAGGTGGCCCATCCCCAGGTAGTCCTTGGCGCCCAGCAGCCGCATGAAGCGCTCGACCGCGTCGGCCGGCGCGGCCGCGGGCGCCGGGGCCACGCCGGGGACGACGGCGCCGCTCGAGCCCGAGCCGCCGCACGCGGCGGCCGCGACCAGGAGCACGGCGCAGAACGAACGGATTCGCCAGGAACGCAAGCGGGCCTCCGAGAGTGTCGGTGGGAGAAGCGCGTGTCGGGAGTGTCAGGGGCGGTCCCCCAATTGTGTCCCGCCCCGCGCGGCGTGTCAAGCCAGCCCCCCGTGCCACGGTGACCCCGGCCCGAAGGATCTCAGCGGTTTTCTCCTGGTCCGCTCCGGTGCGGCGCCGCGGCCGCGGCTACGGCTGCACCTCGAGGCTGGAGTCGAAGCCCTGCGCGGCGAGCTGGTCGGGCGTCAGGTACCGCATGTTCCCCCGCACGTCGAACACGCTCATCGCCACGCGATACGTCCCCGTGGGCGTGGCGGCGGCGGAGCCGGACACGGGGATCGAGCACTGGAAGGTGCCGTCGGTGCGCGTGCCGGTGGCCGGGGCGGTGGCCGTGCAGCGGCCGTACTCGTTCACGTTCGGCCGGATCAGGAAGAAGATGACCACGTCCGTGCCGCTCAGGTCGGTGAGCCGCGCCGAGAACGCCACCGACTGGTTGCCCCCGCTCAGGTGCAGCGGGTCCGGCGCGAAGGAGAGCGAGACGACCGCCGGCGGGGAGATGTCCGTCACCGTGTTGCTGACCACCTTGAGCCGCGTGGGGAACCCGAACGTCTGGAGGTCGGGCGTAGTGTAGCTGGTCTGCCCCACCCTCACCGACGTCACCATGTACGTCCCCGCCCCGCGCTGCGGAGACACGAAGATCGTGCAGGTGAAGGTCGACACGCCGGAGCCGTCGGTGCTCGCCGGGCGGGTCGCCTCGCAGGTCATCGTCTCGCCGCCCTCGTTCTGCAGCGTCACCGACACGCCCGGCACGCGGTAGCCGTTCGTCGCCTGGAAGGTGAACGTCACCACCGCCGCCTGGGTGCGCACGTCCACCGAGTCGGGGGTGAAGGCGAAGCCCACCAGCCGCGGCGGGGTGGTGTCGACCTGCAGCTCCAGCGAAGAGTCGAAGCCCGCCGCGGCGAGCTGGGCCGGCGAGTACGTGGCGAAGTTCCCGTTCGCGTCGTGGGCCTGTATGGAGACGCCGTAGCTGCCGGGCTGCAGGCTCGCGCTGTTGACGAAGGTGATGGTGCAGCGGAAGGTGCCGTCGGCCGGCGTGCCGCTCAGCAGCGTGTTCGAGCTGCAGCGCCTCGCCTCGGCCCCGTTCTGGAGGAGGAAGACGTAGATGGCGGTCGCGCCCGCGCCGGGGTCGCTCAGCCGCACGTCGAAGGTCACGGTGGCCTGGGCGCCCGTCACCTGCACCGGATCGGGCGCGAACGACAGCCCGATCACCGTGGGCGCCGTGGTGTCCGCCGCCCGGGGGCTCACCACCTTCAGCACCGTGTCGAACCCGGCGTCGGCGAGCGAGGCCCTGCCGTAGGCCGTGGTCGACGTCTCTCCCGTGGAGGTGCGGCTGAACAGCACCACCTGGGTGACGGTGTACGGGCCCGTCGGGGTGTTGGGCGAGAGCGACAGGGTGCAGCGGAACACCTGCACCCCCGAGGCGTCGGTGGTGCGCGCCGTGGCCTCGCAGTCGAGCGCGTTCCCCGCGTCGTTGGCCAGCGTCACCGAGACGCGGTCGGCCCGGTAGCCGTGGCTCACGCGGAACACCGCGTCCACCAGCGCGGCGCTCGTCCGCACGTCCACCGAGTCGGGGACCAGGTCGAAGCCGGCCAGCGTGGGGGGCGTGGTGTCGACCTCCACCTGCAGGGTGCTGTCGAAGCCGCGCGCCGCCAGCGCGTCGGCGTTGTAGAGCTGGTAGAAGCCGCGCGCGTCGTACAGCCCCAGCCAGACCCGGAGCGTGCCCGGCTGCAGCGAGGCCGAGTTCGCGAAGGGGATGGAGCACTGCAGCGTCGCGTCCGGCGGGGTCCCGGGCGCGGTGGTGGAGCACCGCCCCACCTCGCCCCCCTGCGGGCTGATCAGGAAGATGTACATCCCCCCCACCCCGGTGGAGTCGGTGGCGCGCACGGTGAAGGTCACGCTCACCGAGGGCCCGGTGACCACCACCGGGTCCGGCGCGAAGGTCAGCGACACCGGCACCGGGCGCTGCTCGCCGGGCGGGGGATTGGCCGCGACCGCCAGCCGCGTCTCGTAGCCGGCCGCCTGGAGCTGCGCCGTGGTGTACGCCGCCTGGTTCACGGTCACCGAGGTGGCGGTGTAGGTCCCGCCGCGGGTCGAGGTGGGGATGGGGATGGTGCAGCGGAAGGTGCCGACCCCCGCCGCGTCGATGGAGACCGGCGTGGTCGCCGAGCAGCCGAGCTGCGCCCCCGACTCGCTCACCAGCACGGCGGCCACCTGGGTCACCAGCGACGCGCTGGTCACCCGGAAGGTGAGCTGGGCGCTCCCCGCCGCGGCGCGCGCGTCCACCGAGTCGGGGTCGATGGAGAGCCCCACCAGCGCCGGCGTGGGGGTGGCGCGCGTCAGCGTGACCGTGGCCGTGCCGCGGTTCCCCGCCGCGTCGTAGGCGTAGAACACGATCGTGTTCTGCCCCGGCGCCAGCGGCACCGTCACCGTGAACGCCACCGACGTCCCCGGGGTGACGGCGACCGCCGCTTCCGCGCCCCCGTTCACCTGCACCGTCACCCGCGCCACCCCGGCCGAGTCCGCCGCGGTGCCGGAGAGGGTGGCCGTGGCGGTGGTCACCGTGCTCCCCGGCGCGGGCGATTGCACCTGCACCGAGGGCGCGGTGGCGTCCGGGCGGGTCTGGGTGGGGCTGTCGCACCCCGCGAGGATCCACCCGGCGGCGAGCAGCGCGGCGAGCGAGCGGTGGCACAGTCGCACGGGGCCTCGGGGCAGGTCGGTTTCCGGCGCGGCGGCGGCGCGACGCTTCCAGGAGCGCACCGCCGGCGTTGGATTGTAACAGCATGCAGCGCGCCAAGATGACGCATTCCCCCCACGCGTGCTTCAGAACGGCCGGGCCGTGTTTCCCGTCCGCGCGCTCCTCCGCAGCCGTCGGGCTACGGCTGGATCTCCAGCGTCGAGTCGAAGCCCTGCGCGGCCAGCGCGGCGGGGTTGTAGTACTGGTAGTTGCCGCGCAGGTCCGACGGGCCCACCGCCACCCGGTACGTCCCCGCCGGCGTCGACGCGGAGCTCCGCACCAGGATCGAGCACTGGAAGACGCCGTCGTTGCGCGTGCCGCTGGC
>DASYJZ010000378.1:0-2390 GCA_035995965.1 Longimicrobium sp.
TGTTCCTCTGCGTCTCTGCGTGAAACGGCCTTTTTCTGAGTCAGTCGGCGCCGGCCAGCCTGCGGTGCGCGACGTCCCACCGCCACGCGGCCTCGGGCCCCTGCAGGTGCACGCCGCCGAGCCAGCGGTCGATGCCGTTCAGCCGCACGCGGTCCTCGCGCGCCTCCAGCACCGCGCGCCCCGCGTCCGTCAGCGCGACCGTCCGCGCCATGGCGTCGGGAGCACCGTCCGCCCCGAGCGCGACCAGCGGCGACGGGCCCGCGGCGAGCGCCTCCAGGTACGCGGCGAAGGTGGCGTCGCCCATCCAGATCGGGTCCTCGCGCTGCTGGTGCGAGGCGAGGTAGGCCTCGCCCACGGTGCCGGCGCCGGCATCGATCGCCTCCAGCGCCTGCTGCTCGCTGCGTGAGAGGCCGTTCCGGGTGGACGGGAACTGCTCCAGGTGGCGGATGAGGGCCGTCCGCAGGAACGGGAGTTCGGGCATGTCCGACATCACCCGCGAGGCCACCGCGCGGGGATCGGGCGAGCGGAACGCCGTCCACGCCGCGCGACCCAGCGCGAGCTGCTCGTCCGTCACCGCCGCGCGCTCCTCGAAGCGCTCCGCCAGCCGCTCCGGGGTGGAGGAGCCCAGGTACTCCGGCCCGCAGACGAGCGTCAGCCGCGTCTCGCCCCGCTCCGCGCCCGCGAAGAAGTCGAGGAGCTGCGCGAGCTGGAGCTGGTCGTAGAGGTCGTGCTCGAACCAGAGCACCACCTCGTCGTGCGCGCCGAAGCCGGCCAGCACCTCGTCGCGCGCCTGGAACTCGCGCCGCACCTCGCCTGCGTCGCTCCACCCCTGCCCCGCGATGAAGTCCGCGCGGACGGCGCTCAACTCCGCCAGCGGCAGGCCGGCGGGCACCGGCCCGTCGTGCAGCACGTCGCGCCACGGGAGCACCTCGCCGGCCACGCCCGACGCGCGGATCATTCCCGCGGCCGAGTCTCCGTTCGTCACGTGCAGCATTCCATCACCCCGTCAGGTTGGATGCGACACCCCGCACCGCGCTCACGTCCGGATCGGCACGTGCCCCGGCTCTCCCCATCCCGTCCGCCCGCGCAGCTCGACGGCGAGCGGGGAGTCGCGTGCGGCGACCATCACCACCGTCTGCTCCACCTGCGTCACGTGCAGGTACTTGTGGAACCCCGACGCTTCCCGGGAGACGCCACGACCCGCGAGCGCCTCGAGCGCGCTATCCACCTCGGCGCGCGCGTCGCCGCTCTTCGTCATCACGTGGTAGCGGGGATCTGCCACCGGGCGCCTCCGCGGGAAACGGGTCCATCGCAAAGCTAATACTGAATCGGGGTAGACAGCGAGTGCTACGGGAGGAGCAGGAGGATGGCCGTCCAGGTGGCCGCGTCCGTCCGCGCGCTTCGGACGGATGGATGCGGGAGTTGCGGACGGTCCGCGCAAATCGCCCGCGCGGGTGCGAATTGCAATCCTGGAGAACGCTCGCGGAGAACCGCGCATCCCAATAAAACACAAGCAGTTAGCGAAATTGTTGGTCGCGTCTCCGGTGGAACGGATCTTCCCCTGCACGGTTGTGAGTACCGGCCCCTCGGCCGGACGTAGCACCGCACGGCAAACCCGCCGAAAGGCGGCGACGCAAAGCTACGAGGCTACCGCGGGACCCGTCCCCGCCACGCCAGTCGGGCCGTACACCCCCGGTATCCGAGCGACACCCCCCCGCCCTGCTCAGGCACTTCGGACGGCAGACAACGCGTCGCGGCCCACGCCGCGCACGCGCGACGAAACGCATCGCCCGGATCCGCCGGGCGATCCCCGGTTCAGAGGCACGGCGGGAGGAGCACGGGCCCCCGCGAGCGCCGGTCGAGCCCCGAAAATCAGCGAAGGACGCCAACCCCATGAAGCACACTACGTTCGCCCTCGTGGCGCTCGCGTGCGGCGCGCTCGCCGCCTGCGACCACGCCCAGCAGCTCCCGTTCGATCACTCCACCGACCCGGTGAGCCGCACGGTGACCGATGCCGGCGCCACCCTGAGCTCGCCCGCGGGCGCCTCGGTGAGCCTCCCCGCCGGCGCCGTGGCCGGCGGCACGCAGGTGACCCTCACCCCCAGCGTCGCCCCCGCCTCCACCGCCAGCGGCACCGCCGCCAGCACCAGCGCCTTCAGGCTCGACCCCGCCGGACTCACGCTGGCCAGGCCGGCCGACGTGGACCTGTCCATCAACCGCGCCGAGAACGCCTGGCTCGCCTCGGTGGTGGTGCAGACGCCGGCCGGGCTGGTGGAGAGCGGCGACGGCGGCATCGACCTCGCCACCGGCGTGCTGCGCGGGCAGATCTCGTCGCTGGGCACCGTTCAGGCGACGATCCCCGAGCCGGGCGCCATCCTCCGCGCCAACCC
>DASYJZ010000379.1:0-2970 GCA_035995965.1 Longimicrobium sp.
CCGTGACCACGTGCAGGTGCTGCGGCGGCGTCCAGGCGCCCTTCCGCTCGGCGCCGCCCATCACCGCCAGGATCACCTGCCGCTCCGACACCAGCTCCGGGCGCGCCGTGGCGACGCCCGTGGAGGTGCCCGGCGCCTCCGTCGGCAGGTCGACGACCAGCTCCTGGAGCGCCGCGACGGTGGTGGCGGCGTACGCCTGCGTCAGCCGGTCCTCGAGCCCCGCGTCGGTCAGGTTCTCGGCCGCATACTGGTCGCAGAGCTGCTCGACGATGCGCTGCCGGGTCTGCTCCAGCGGGACGGGCCTTGGGTTGAGATCGGTCATGTCGCTGTTGAACGGATCGCCGGCGGGGAAGTTTCGGCGGGTGCCCCGGAACGTACTTTCGGGCCGTGGTGGGGGCAATGGCGGCGGGATCCGCCGAGCGCGCCAGGCCGGGCGAATTTCTGCCACAAGCTGTGGCAGAATTTCGGAAAGGGGTGAGACGGCCCGCCGGCTGGCCCGGTTACTGGGCCGTCAGCCCCTCCGACGGCGTGGCGACGCAGCGGCCGCCCTGCACCGCCACGTTCGGGGGATTGCGAAACTCGCAGGTCGAAATCATGCCGCTGGCGCTGTTGAACGCCTCCTCGGCACGCGCGAGCTCGGCGAGCTTCGCGAAGAGCGCCGCCGAGTCCGTGGTCGCGGCGCAGTAGACGATGTACTCCCGCGGCCCGCCGCACGGCCGGCTGCCGACGGGCGCCGTCCGGCAGCCATCCGCCGCGCACCCATCCGCATGCGCCAGGGCCCGCGCCTCGCGCTCGAGCCGCGCGATGCTGCCGGTGTCCGCCGGTGCGGCTGCGCCGGGTGCGGACGTGGGAGCGGCCACGGGCGGCGGCGGAGTCGGCGCCGAGTCCGCTCCACGCGCATCCTGCGGCGCCCGCGAGGGCGTGCAGGCGGCGAGGGCGGCCGTGACAAGTACGGCGGTGAGCACCTTCATGATACCTCCGGCTCGAAGACCGCGGATCAGGCAATCCCATTCGTGAATCCCGGCAAGCGCGGTGCCGACGGCGCCACCGCAGCATCATCCTCTATCCGCCGATGACCTCGTACGCGTCCGCGGGCGCGGCGACCGGGTCGGCGGAGAGGACGAAGGCGGCGCGCACGGCGGCCCCGGCCTGCCGCGCGCCGGCTTCGTCGCGGGCGTGGATCTCGGCGAGCGGCGCGCCGGGCTCCAGGCGGTCGCCGATGCGGGCGCGCATCACGATGCCCACGGCGGGGTCGATGGGATCGTTCTTCGCCCTGCGCCCCGCGCCGAGCGCCAGCGCCGCGTCGCCCACGGCCCGCGCGTCCGCCTCCGCCACCCAGCGCGGCCCGTCGTCCTCCATCGCCACCGCCTCCACCACCGGGGCGGAAGGGAGGAGGGACGGGTCGTCGACCACGCGCGGGTCGCCGTCCTGCGCCTCGACCAGCTCCGCGAGCTTGCGTGCGCCCTCGCCACCGTCGCGCAGGCCCGTGAGCAACGCGCGCGCGCCGTCGCGGTCGGCGGCGAGGCCGGCCATCAGGAGCTGGTGCGTCCCCAGCTCCAGGGTGAGCTCCCAGAGGTCGGCGGGGCCGCGGCCGTGCAGCGTCTCGATCGCCTCCCGCACCTCCAGCGCGTTGCCGACGGCGCGGCCCAGCGGCTCGCGCATGGAGCTGAGCACCGCCCGCGTCGCGCGCCCCGCGCCCTCGCCGATGCGCACCAGGGTGCGTGCCAACTCGCGGGCGTCGTCCCGCGTGGTCATGAAGGCGCCGGAGCCCCACTTCACGTCCAGCACGATGGAGCGCGCGCCGCCGGCCAGCTTCTTGGACATGATGCTGCCGGCGATCAGCGGCACCGAGTCCACCGTCCCGGTCACGTCGCGCAGCGCGTAGAGCTTTCCGTCCGCGGGGACCAGCGCGGGGCTCTGGCCCACCAGCGCGGCGCCGATGCGCTCCACCTGGCGGCGCATCCGCTCCGGCTCGATCTCCACGCGGAAGCCGGGGATCGCTTCCAGCTTGTCGAGCGTGCCGCCGGTGTGGCCGAGCCCGCGCCCGCTCATCTTCACGAACGCCGCGCCGGCCGCGGCCATCAGCGGCACCAGCACGATCGAGGTCTTGTCGCCCACCCCGCCGGTGCTGTGCTTGTCCACCGTCGGGCGGCCGATCCCCTCCCAGTCCAGCACCTCGCCACTGGCGACCATGGCGCGCGTCATCGCCAGCGTCTCCGCCTCGCCCATCCCCCGCCAGCAGACCGCCATCAGCCACGCCGCGAGCTGATAGTCGGGGACGTGGCCGGCCACGTAGCCCTCCAGCAGCGCCCGCAGCTCCTCCTCCGACAGCTCGCCTCCGCGCTTCTTCCGCTCGATCAGGGGCACCACCGCCAGGTCGCTCACACCGTCCTCCCGTGCCCCGCCAGGCGCGCCGGCACGAAGGCGCCCGGGAGGAGGTCGCGGATGCGGTCGGCGCGCCAGCCGGCCCCGTCGGGCGTCACCAGCACCATCTCCGGCGCGAACTCGTGCATCACCTGGCGGCAGGCGCCGCAGGGCGAGCAGGCGACGTCGTCCTCCGGCCCCACCACCGCGATGGCGGTGAACTCGCGCGCGCCGTCGGACACCGCCTTCCCGATCGCCACCCGCTCGGCGCAGTTGCCCAGTCCGTAGGACACATTCTCCACGTTTACGCCCGTAAATACGCGCCCGTCTCGCGCCAGCAGCGCTGCGCCCACGGGGAATTCACTGTACGGCGCGTAGGCGTTGCGGCGCGCCTCGCGGGCCCGGTCCAGCAGGGAGCGCGCGGTCTCCGGGTCCAGCGCTGGCGTGCGGTCGGTCTCGCTCAAGCCGCTTCTTCCTTCGTGTGGGGTCAGAGGGGCGGGAAGAATACACCGCCTGCCCGATGATGTCACGCAGCCCCGCCGCTCCGGCGTTTGGCCGGCGGCCGCGCGAGCGCGCGAACGGCTCTCAACCGGCCACCGCGCATTG
>DASYJZ010000380.1:0-6135 GCA_035995965.1 Longimicrobium sp.
GAACTGCGGGTTCACCTCGTAGCGGTAGGCGCGGGCGGCGGGATCGAACCCTCGCACGTGCAGCAGCACCGGGTCGGGGAAGCCCGGATCTCCCCACCCGCGCAACCCCGCCGCCCCATGCAGGAGCTGGTCGATGCCGGCGATCACGTTGGCGGCCACTACGGCGATGCCCAGCCGGGGCGCCCAGGGCAGCCGGCCTCCTTTCACGTTCGCCTGCACGTCCAGCGACCACGTCCAGGGGGTGGTGCAGCGGTTGCGCTCCGCCACCGCGTCCAGCGAGCCGCGCAGGCAGCCGGCCGCGCCCGGCTCGCGCAGCAGCCGCCGCATCCCCTCGGCCACGGCGGGGTCTGCGGTCCGCGACGGATCGAACACGAAGGCGGGATCGTTGGCCGTGCCGTCGCCGTTCACGTCCGCATCGGCCAGCGGCGAAAAGGGCATCCCGGCAGACCCGCGCCCCATCGCGCCCAGCTCCAGCCAGCGCGAGAGCGGGTAGATCCCTTGCACCAGCACCACATGGCGCCGCTCGTACTCGCTGGGGCCGCGGACCGGCCGGCGCGGATCGGCGCCCGCGAAGGGCGAAGCGGAGGCGCCCGGCACCGGAACCGCGGACGCCTGGTCGGCGGAGCGGGTGTAGGTGTAGTAGAGCGAGACCAGGTCCAGGCGCCGCGTGAGCAGGGTGGACCCGACCGTCACCTGCACCGCGCGCGATCGGCCCGACGACTCCACGCGCCGTAGCACGCCGAGGCCGCCGTCCACCCGCGACGCCTGCAGCGAGGCCGCCCCGCTTTCGGGATCGATGCCACCCGCGGGTACGTACACCGGGCGGCCGCGCTCCTCCCCGAGCACGAAGAAGGGTGTGGCGCGCAGGTTGACGTCCCGCGCCACCGGCTGCGCGAAGCCCAGCGAAAGCTCCGCCTCGCCGTGCAGGCTCACGTGCAATGCCCGGCTCTGCAGCGCATCCACGTTGCCGCCCAGCGACGTGCGCCAGCTCCGCGGCGGCGCGAAGCCGGCGGCGTACGCCGTCACCTGCGGCAGCCGCGCGGAGAAGAGCGGGGCGCCGTCGGCGCAGGCGGTGGGGAGCGCGGCGGTGCCGGCGGCGTACTCCCGCCAGCGCGGGCCGGGGGCTGCGGCACCGATGCAGACGAGCTCGCGCGCGGCACCGGCCGTGTCCGCCTCCGCGAGCGCCTCCTGCAGCCCCGCCAGCGCGTGGCGCGCGACGAACGACCCTGCACCGCCGTACAGCTCCCACCGGCCGTTGCGCCCCTCCGCGGTGAACCCGACGCGCGGACTGGCCGACCAGGACGGGGCGGCCGCGTCCCCGATCGCGGTACGCTCCATCCGCACGCCGTCGATCAGCCAGAGGCGCGGCGCCACCCGCCAGAAGTGCGCCGCGAAGAGGGTCCCATAGGTGGAGCGCGCCCGGCGCGCACGGCCGCCCAGCGTGCGGGTGAGGAGCGAAGGCCGCCCCGCGTCGAAGTCGGCGAGGCTGCGGAAGAAGAAGGCGCCCGGCGGGTCGGCGTCGTCGCGGTCGCTCGCCTCGTCCGCCGACCACAGCACGCCCAGCTTCAGCCGGTGCGGCTGGTCGCGCACCCCCACCAGCGCTTCGTCCGCGACCTCCAGGGAGGTCGACCGGCCCACGGAGCTGGAGCGCCCCGGCCCGCCGTAGCGAAGCTGGGACCGCTGCACCGCACCGTCGCCGCGCGTGGAGCCCACGGAGACGTACGCGCTGGGGAGGTCGCTCCCGGACCGCGTGCGGCGGCTCTCCCGCGAGGCGTACACGCGCAGCTCGTTGCGCGTATCGCCCAGGTACGACGCGAGCTGCCCCAGCACGCCCCCCGCCTCCATGCGCGCCCGCCCACCGGTGCCGAGGGAGAGCGGCGAACCGCCGAGACCCACGGTGCGCGAAGCGCGGGCGTCGAGGCGCAGCGACAGGGTATGGTTCGGGGTCAGGTGCGCGTCCGTCCGTAGCAGCGCCGAGCCGCGGCGCGACACGCGGTCCGTGGCCGCGCCGCGGCCGACGAGCCCGGACCGCGCCGCGAGCGCCCGGAATCGGGCCGCCGAGTCGGGGTCTACGCCCAGCGTGCCGAGGCGTGTGGCCGACGCGGTACCCAGGTCGGCAAACGGGGTCGAACGCTGCGTGGCCTGCACCGCGGCGAACCAGAACGCCCGGTCGCGCACCAGCGGTCCGCCCGCGCCGCCGCTGACCAGCCCGAGCGCGTACGGCTCGGAACCGGCGCCCCCTCCGCCGCCGGCCTGGAGCAGGGGGTGCGAGCCGCGGCCCCGGAACGCTCCGCCGAAGACGTTCGTCCCGGAGCGCGTGGTGGCGGCCACCTGTCCGCTGGAGAACTGCCCGCGCCCCGGATCGTAGGTGCTCTGCACCACGGACACGCTGCGCAGCGCCTCGCTCGGGATCGTCGACGCGCCGAACCCCGCCCCGTCCAGAGTGAGCCCTGCGCGGGACGGGTCCTGACCGCCGATGGAGAGTCGCGGCACCTCCTCCCCTTCGTCGCCCACGCGCACGACGCCCGGCCGCCGCCCCGCGAAGTCGGCCAGGTCGCCCGGCTCCACGGGATATTCGCTGGTGGCGAACGCGTCCCAGCCACGCTCGCCACCTCCCGGGGTGTTGCCCTGCGGAGGCCGCTGCGCGGGACGCGCGGCGCGCGCCGCCACGGGTGCCAGCGTCACCGCCCGGCGGCTGAGCCGCAGCTCCGGCATGCGGATCACCCCGCCGGACGGTTCCGCGCAGCCGACGGTGAGCGCGACGTACCCGATGCGCTCGGCGCGCACCTCGCACCCGGCCGCCGGATCCAGCGCCCGGGAAGCGACGATGTCGAACGCTCCGTTGGCGCCAACCACGCCAGCGCCGGAGACCTGGCCCGCGAGGTACACGCTCACTTTTGCTGCCTGTATCGGCGAGCCATCACCGTCCACCACGCGGCCCACGATGCGGACGGCCTGCGCCTGCGCCGGTGCCACGCAGCCCATGGCCAGCGTGGCCAGGACGGGAAGCCACAGGGGGTTTGGCGCAGGTTTCACCGGGACCAGCCTCACGGGGGAGCGGGACGATACAGGCATGCGGGAGACGAGCGGCAGGAGAACAGAACCCTTGCGCACAATATTTTCAAGTCCTACGATGCACTCGTCCGCGGGCGCTGTCCCCGCGGACTCCCCTTTTTTGCGCCCTCCTCCACGTTTCTGCAAGTGAGCAACAATGAGCCTCTCCCGCATTCCCAACAAGCTCGCGCTCGCCATCGTCCTCCTCGGCGGAGCGCTTCTCAGCCGGCCGGTCCCGGCGGCCGCCGCACCGACGGCGCTGGCCTGCTCGCAGGCGCAGCTCGCCGAGATCCGCGCATACATCGCGGACACCTGCGACGGCGGTGGCAGCGTGTGGGTGTACTGCTCCTGGCTGGGGGTGTGGGAGCCGCGCAGCGCCGTCAGCTGCGCCTGACGTCGAGGCTCCACCTGCGATGACGTGCTCCGGGCGGCCGGTTCGACCGCCCGGAGCCGCGTCGAGAGCCGCGGGCCACCCGGAGTGGACAGCGCACCCCGGGCGCTCCGGCACGACCTCTGCGCGGATGCGCGCTCCCCGCGCGTCGGCTTCCTCTTCACCCGGCTCCGGAGTGACCGAAATGAAGACATCCATCGCGATCGCGGCCGCCGTCCTCCTGCTCACCGCGGCGCAAGGGGCGGCGGCGCAGCGCTGCGACTACGGCCCGAACAGCACGTCGCCCTTCGCGAGGGCGCAGATGGCGGAGATGGTCCGGGTGGCACCCCGCCCCGGGCAGGGCTCGATCGGGTTCCGCTACGAGTGGCGCGACGTCATCATCCAGGTCGGCATCCGCCCGTCCACCCTACCGCTGGTGGGCTGCGTGGTGGTGGGATCGTCCGCCGCGCGCGCCGGGCTGCAGCCGGGCGACGTGATCGTGTCGGTGAACGGGCGCGACCCGCGCGTGCGGGGCACCTTCGCCGACCGCCGCGTGGGCACCCGCTGGGTGATTCGCATCCAGCGCGACCAGGAAGAGCGCGAGGTGGCGTTCACGATCGATCCGCCGGCCCAGGTGGCCGACTGACCTGAAGCGTGTGCTCGCCGCCTGACGCGGCGCGGCGCCTCCTTCTCTTTTTCCACCGCACACGATGTCCATCAGCAAGCCCGGCCGGGTGTCGACGTTGTATTCGGTCGTCGTGATCAGCTGCGCGGTGGTGATCACCGCGCTCGTGGTGCGGCGTGAACTCTTCCCGCCGAGCGCCCCGCGACCGGGCTTGGCTGCGGAATCGGTGCCGAACTGGCGCGCCTTCGCGTCCATGGGTCACCGCACCGGCCCCGCGAACGCCCCCGTCACGCTGGTGGTGTTCAGCGACTTCCAGTGCCCAGCCTGCAAGGTGCTGGCAGACGAGGTGCGGACCCTTCGCGAGCGCTACCCCGAACGTTTCACGGTCCTGTACCGGCACTACCCGCTCCCCTCGCATTCGCAGGCGGTCGCGGCGGCGCGCGCCAGCGAATGCGCGGCGCGGCAGGGGCGCTTCGCAGCGTACCACGACGCCCTGTTCGCCAGCCAGGAGACGCTGGGCTACACGCCATGGCAGACGTTTGCCCGGTCCGCCGGTGTCCCCGACGTGGAGGCGTTCCAGCGGTGCTTCTCCGAGCCGGGGCGCATCGAGCAGTTGGTTCGCGACGTCGCCGACGGCGGCCGCCTGGGTGTGACGGGCACGCCCACCCTGCTGATCAACGGCCGGCGATACAACGGCGCGCCGCCGCTCGAGGTGCTGGAGAAGGAGATCGAAGAGCAGGCGCGCACGGGCGGCTGACCCCCGCCCGAATCGGGAACACCAATCGTCTCACGCAGAGACGTGGAGACGCAGAGAGCCTTGGAGGTTCTCTCCCGCGTCTCGGGTGCGCCGCTTTTTATAGGTTCATCGAAGGTTCATCGCAGATTTTGTTGCACGAGGGGTCGGGGCGCAGCGTCGGTTCCCCGCATTGCGCGCGTCCTCCGAAGGACATGACTGCAGGCAGGCGCTCGCGCTGAGTACATCGAAATTTTTTTCAAGGGGATGCCCGGGGCTGCGCGACGCTCCGGGCGTGCGCTACGCCCCTTGATTGAATCGGTTAGCGATGTGCGGGCGCGGGCGAACGCCCCGGTCGCGGGCGGTACCCGAGGGCAACTCGATCCGCTCGCCCCGACATCGTCAACCGAATCGATCAGGGCAGGGTGCTGGCGGGAACTGCGTCGGACCGTGCCCTGCACCTAAACCGACGACGAGCCTTTTCATGTTACAGGGCCTGGGCGACCACGAGCTCCGCGCCGCCCTCGACGCGCCTGCGGGCGGATGCGAGCGCCGCGTGCAGCTTCGCTTCCAGCACCGACAGCGGCGGCAGCTCCGTGAGGTACTCCGCCACGCGGATGCCGCTGCGCTCGAGCTGCAGCAGCTCCACGTGCTCCTGCGACTTGCCGGCACAGAGTATCAGGCCCAGCGGCGGGTCCTCGCCCGCGCGCTGCTCGTGCTTCTCCAGCCAGCGCAGGTACAGCTCCATCTGCCCTTTGTACGCCGCCCGGAACCGGCCCAGCTTCAGGTCGATCGCGATCAGGCGCCGCAGCCGGCGGTGGAAGAAGAGCAGGTCCAGGCGGTAGTCGACCCCGTCCACCGTCATCCGCTTCTGCCGCCCGATGAAAGCGAAGTCGCTTCCCAGCTCGCCGATGAAGCGCTCCATCTCCCGCAGGATCGCCGCCTCCATGTCCCGCTCGTCGTAGCCGCCCTTCAGGCCCAGGAAGTCCAGCACGTACTCGTCGCGGAACACGAGCTCGGCGCTCATGCGGTCCTCGTCGCGCAGCGCCTCCAGCTCCCGCACCGCCAGCTCCTCCGGCTGCCGCGAGATCCCGGTGCGCTCGAACAGCATCCCGCTGATCTTCCGGCGGAGAGTCCGCACGCTCCAGCGCTCGGTGGCGCACATCTGCGTGTAGAACGCGCGCTGCAGCGGTTCCGCGAGCGTCAGGAGCTCCACCACGTGCGACCAGGACAATTGTCGCGACAGCGTCGCGACAATTGCTCCCGAGGGGAAGACTTCGGCGAACTGCATCATGCGGAACAGGTTGGCGCGCGTGAACCCGGATCCGTACTCGCCGCTGAGCCGCTCGGCGA
>DASYJZ010000381.1:0-4529 GCA_035995965.1 Longimicrobium sp.
CTGCCGCAGCGGAACGGTGCGCTGCACCACGCTCGCGAGGATTCCGCCCACCAGGCCGTAGGACGGCGCCTGGGGCGTGCGGCCGGCGCTCGAGGCGACCGGGTCCGAGCAGCCGCCCACGGTGGCGAACAGAGCAGTGGCGGCCAGGGCGCGAAGGGCGTGTGGTCTCATGAGCGGCTCGCGGGAACGGGCATCGGATGGCACTGGCAGGAACAACGAAATCGGATACGCATAACTATGCGTTGTCGCGGATCGTTACGCCAGTGTTCTGCTCCCTCGACTCGTAGCAGCAGACTCCGTGCCGATCCGGCGCCACTTCCCGCCTGAATCAGAAGGGCGTGCACCTCCGCCACGACTCGGGCGAGCGCCCCGGCAGGGTCTACCGCCGCGGTGACGGAGCGGCCGAGAAGGGGAAATCGGCACTAGCGGCGGGGCGGCTCCGGATTCGGGGCGTTGCCGCGCAGGTCGCAACGGTGCCGGTGCGCCGGGTTCCGTCCGCGGAGAGCGGCCAGAGCGAAAGCGTCGCCTGTGACCACCCCAGGCTTGCGCGGGCGCGTTTCACCCAGTCCGGATGCGCCGACCGGCTATACCGCTCTTCTCGAGTCGACGTCGACCGGGAGAGTCCGTGCCATGCGCGCACCGTCCGCCTGAGGAAGACCGCGTCGCTAAACTCTCCATTCGCATCCACTATCCACCGGGTAGCGGCGATCTCCTTTATCTTCTTCACCATCATATAGTCTAATCTGCAACGCGCTGTACCGGCCCTCCGGGACTAGGAAGAGCTCTTCGTAGCGGCGCTCCGAGCCGGAGTCGAAGTAGCTGTCGGGGCGAGGCGACGGGCGCCCGGCCACGAGCAGATCGCCGCTCGCGTGCTCATTGAACCGGCTCTGTACACCCCCCTGGTGCCAGCCGCGAAGCGCCGTCTCGAAGCTGTCGGGGCTCAGCGTTCGCATTCGGTAGCAGTAGCCTCGGACCGTGTACCAGAACGCCGGCACGTAGACCCGGAAGGCGCCCCGGTTTTCGACCCTGACCGAAGCGCGCATCAGTAGCTGGTCGCCACGGCGGCCGATCGCCTCCAGCGCGGGGGTAACCGTCAGCGTGGCCGGCGTGGCCGCCGGCTGGTAGATGTCCTTGAACCAGAAGGTCAAGGCACCGGCCACGGTCCCCACGCCGAGAAGGATGGCCTGCACCCACTCGGCCTTTGTGCTGACTCGCATGATTCACCTCCACAAGAACAGTAGCGCACGTACAAAGGGTTTGAGGGCCGAGATGCGAGAATTTCGAAGGAGGGGTGCCACGGGGCGGTGCGAACTGACTGCGCAGGTGAACAGCATCGCCCGTGCGGTGGTGCGATCCTACGGGTACACTCTAAACGCCGCAGGCCCATTGTCCAGAGCGACGGCACCTCTCCGAGCGGCGGTCGAGAAAGCAGGCTTCAGGCTATAGGCCGGCAGACGCTTCGGCGAGCTCCTCCACCGCCCTCGCCAGCGCGGCGGCCGGGTCTTTCGCCGCCGTGACGGAGCGGCCGAGGACCACGTAGTCGGCGCCGAGCCGGGCGGCCTCGGCGGGGGTGGCGGTGCGGGACTGGTCGCCGGGCGCGTCGCCGGCCAGGCGGATGCCGGGGGTGAGCACCCGCAGGCCCGGCGCGGCGCGGCGGACGGCTGGGAGCTCGTGCACCGACGCGACCACGCCGGGGATGCCGCACCGCTCCGCGAGGCGCGCCAGCCGCTCCACCTCGCCTTCCATCTCGAGGTGTTCCCTTCCCCACGCCTCCCCCAGCTCCCGCTCGTCCAACGAGGTCAGCACCGTGACGCCGAGCAGGGTCAGCGCCGTTCCGGCCGCGACCTCGGCAGCGGCGCGCAGCATGGAGGCGCCGCCGGAGGCGTGCACGGTCAGCAGCTCCACCTCCAGCGCGGCCGCGCTCTTCACGGCGTGGGCGACGGTGTTGGGGATGTCGTGCAGCTTGAGGTCGAGGAAGACGCGCAGGTTGCGCCCGCGCAGCTCGCGGACGACGGCCGGGCCCTCGGCGGTGAAGAGCTGCAGGCCGACCTTCACGAAGCCGGCGGAGGGGCCGAGCCGATCCAGCAGCGCCAGCGCGGAGGCGGCGTCGGGGACGTCCAGTGCGACGATGGGGATCGGGTGCGCCAAGCGGCTCCTTCAGGTGGGAGGATTCCTGGCCGTGCCGTGCACATTGCATCTGTCCTGGCACTCAGCACTCATGCGGAAGCCGAGAAAAGCCTAGATCAAACCTCAACTCAGCACTTGGCACTCAGCACTTGGCACTTCCGTTACAACGGCCCGCCGGGAATCCGGCGGGCCGTCCATCTCCGGCTCCCGCGCTGAAGGTACGTCAGTCGGCCGCGGTGCGCACGCCCGGCCGCCCGAAGTAGGCGCGCACCGAGTCGGCCAAGCGGCGGGCGATGGAGGCCTCCATCTCGCGGTCCACCAGGAGCTGCTCCTCGCGGGCGTTGGTGAGGAAGCCGATCTCCACCAGCACCGAGGGCATGAAGGTGCCGCGCAGCACCGCGAACCCGGCCTGCTTCACCCCGCGGTTGGGGCCCGGGTGGATGGTCTGCAGGCCGTCCTGGATCATCTGCGCCCAGTCGCCGCTCTCGCGCAGGTAGTGGTTCTGGCGCAGGTCGGTGAGGATGAAGGCGAGTGCCCCCGTGGGCGCCTGCTCCTCGTACTGCACCGAGGCGTTCTCGAACGCCTCCACCCGCCGCGCGTCGGCGGTGCGCGCCTCGGAGAGGAAGTAGGTCTCGTACCCCTTCTCGGAGCGGCTCTCGTTGGCGTTGCAGTGGATGGAGATGAACACGGCCGGCTGCCCCTCGCTGCGCCAGCGGTTGGCGAAGCGGGCGCGGTCGTGCAGCGCGATCAGCGTGTCGCGGTCGCGGGTCATGCGCACGTCGAGGGTGGGGTCCGCGCGCAGCAGGTCGGCCACCATCCGCGCCACGCGCAGCGTCACGTCTTTCTCGCGCGTCCCCGCCGGTCCGTGCGCGCCGGGATCGACGCCGCCATGGCCCGCGTCCACCACCACCAGCCGCCGGTGCACGCCGCCCGAGCTCCGCGTCACGCTCGCGGACGCGCCCAGCCCCGCGCCCGCCGCCGGCCGTGCATCTCCGCCTCCGGGCGCCCCCGCCGCCGCGACGAGGCGTACCACGCGCTCGGCGATGTCGACCTGCAGCCCGCCCGCGGCGGCATCCGCGAGGTAGCGCGCGAAGAACTCCACGGGCACGTAGACCTGCCCGCCGTCGGAGTAGACCGGGTTCCCCAGCGTCCGCGCCGCGCCGCCGACGCTGACCACGGGAGAGCCGGGGGTGAAGCGCACCTCCCCCGCGGCGAAGCGCGCCACCACGCTCTCACCCTCGTACGCCAGCTCGGCGCCCAGCCCGGCGAGGGAGGAGACGGGGAGGGCGGCGTAGCCGCGGTCCACCGCCTCGCGCACCTGCGTGGGGGTGCGGCCCTCCAGGCGCCACGCGGGCGCGGCGGCCTGGGAGGAGAGGGTGGTGGTGGCGATGGAGAGGAGTGCGGCGGAGAGGAGGGCGACGGGAATACGCATCATCATTGCTCCTTGAATCCGCGTTCCATGTCGCGCGCCACGGCGCGCTCGCGCAGGGTGTCGCGCTTGTCGTGCAGCTTCTTGCCGCGCACCAGGGCCAGGTCGACCTTCGCGATCCCGCCGCTGAAGTGCACGTCGAGGGGGACGAGGGTGAGGCCCTTCTGCTCCACCTCGCCCACCAGCCGGCGCAGCTCGCCGCGGTGCATCAGCAGCTTGCGGCGGCGCAGCGGGTCGTGGTTGAAGCGGTTGGCGGCCTCGTAGGGAGAGACGTGCATGTTGTAGAGCCAGAGCTCGCCGCCGTCGATGCGCGCGTAGGCGTCCGCCAGGTTCGCCTTGCCGTCGCGCAGGCTCTTGACCTCGGTGCCCTGCAGCACCAGCCCGGCCTCCCAGGTCTGCAGCACGTGGAACTCGTGCCGCGCCTTGCGGTTCTTGGCCACCACGCGGTCGCCGGAGCGCACCTTGGGCTCGGGATGTGTCATCTATGTATTGCCTGCGGTGTGCGCGGAGTCAATGCCGGCGAATCTTATGGCATTGCAGGCGATTGGGGAAGGGCTGACGGGGGCGAAAGTGCGATCGTGCGGGCGTGCGAAAGTGCGGCGGCATTGCGGCGGGGCGCACTCCGTTCAGATGTTCTGACGATTCGTCCCATCTGCCTGCGATGCATCCACTTGCGGTGAATTTGGAACGCGACGTGCCGGAGAGCAGCTGACCGTCTCCGCTAAGTGCTGAGTGCTGAGTGCTGAGTGCTAAGTGCTAAGTGCTTAAGTGCCAGGGAACCCCTCGACCTCAAAGGCTGGCGCAGCCTCGGCTACAGATCCTTCGGTCGCCGCCAGGCTGTTTCTCCATTGAGGCGAAGCGCAAGCGGCGACGCTCAGGATGGCGTCTTCTTGCTGTCGTGTGAACCGGTCGCGAAACGAGTGCCCGGTGCGGGAGAACCACTCCGCACCGGGCACTCAGCACTCAGCACTCA
>DASYJZ010000382.1:0-2498 GCA_035995965.1 Longimicrobium sp.
ATGCGCCGGCAGCCGGGCCCGTTCAGCATGAGCACGGCGGTGCAGACCGAGGTCACCGCCCACGCGGTGAGCGAGATGCTGCGCGACCTGCGCGGGATGCAGGAGGCCGACGTGACCCCCGCCGAGCTGGACGACGCGCGCAACTTCCTGGCGGGCGTCTTTCCGCTGGGGATGCAGACGACCGACGGCGTCTCCGGGAAGCTGAGCACCCTCGCCACCTACGGCCTGCCCGACGACTACTACGAGCACTACCGCGAGCGCCTGCTGGCCGTGACCGCCGCCGACGTGCTGGCGGCCGCGCGGGAGCGCCTCTGGCCCGACCGTGCCGCCGTCGTCGTCGCCGGCGACGCGGAGAAGATCCGCGGAGAGCTGGAGGCGCTGGACGCGGGCCCGGTCGTGGTGCTCGACCCGGACGAGCTGGAGTCCTGAGCCACGGCAAGGGAAATCTCTCACGGGGGTCACAGGGGCCACGGAGGAGGAGCGATGCAGTCCTCCGTGGCCCCTGTGACCCCTGTGAGAGCCATTCGGATTGCCGCGGTACGAACGGCATCTGCCGATTAGCACTCAGTTAACGTGCGCTCCGGGCGGTTGTAGCGCCCCGGGGCATCCGCCATCTTTTTACTCACAGGTGAGATGAGCGAAGCAGACGCGCCGGGCATGATCTCCCGGCGGCCCGTGCACCGGGGGCCGGTGGTGGACCTGGGGATCGACACCGTGCGCTTCCCCGACGGCTCCACCGGCGAGCTGGAGCTGGTGCGGCACTCCGGCGCCGCCGCGGTGCTCCCGGTGCTCTCCGACCCGGCCGGACCCGACCCCCAGATCGTGCTGGTGAAGCAGTACCGCTACGCCGCCGGGGGGTGGCTCTACGAGGTGCCCGCCGGGCGCCCGCACCACCCCGGCGAGCCGTGGGAGGAATGCGCGAGACGAGAGCTGCTGGAAGAGGCGGGGCTGGTCGCCGGCGAGCTGCGCCACCTCACCACCATCTGGACCACCCCGGGCTTCACCGACGAGCAGATCCACCTGTACGCGGCGGTGAATCTATCCGAGGGCCAGACCTCGTACGATCACGACGAGTTCATCGAACGGGTGGCGATGCCGGTGTCGCAGGCGCTGCAGATGGTGAGGGACGGCGCCATCACCGACGCCAAGACCCTCTGTGCGCTGCTGTACGCCGCCGGGTTCTTCTTCGGGATGTAGGCGTCAGAGGGGGCGGGAGCGGCGCGTTCTGCGGAAGGGAGAGGGCGGGCCTGTGTCTCCGGGCGACGCAACGCGTCCCCTGCGGTGGACAGGAACGCGACAGCGGGGCCGCGGCGGAAGCGGCGAATACGAGGCGGAATCAGGGCTTCGGCACGTTCGGGCGGCGGGTACGCCGCGTGCCTTTCCACTATGGCGAAGCCAACCCAAGCGGTTCCTCACGAGGAGGTCCAATGTTCGGAGTCCTGGCCGAAAGCACCGCGCCCCCGAGCGGGCGCGCGCAGCTGAAGCCGCTCGACGACAGCCAGGTGGTGGCCGCGTTCCTGGACGGGAACCGGCGCGCCTTCGACGAGCTGGTCGAGCGCTACCAGAACCGCCTGCTCAACTTCGTCTACCGCACCACGGGCGACCGCGAGCGCGGCGAGGACCTGGTGCAGGAGACGTTCATCCGCGTGTACCGGCACCTGCACCGCTTCGACCAGAGCAAGAAGTTCTCGACCTGGATCTACACCATCGCCAGCAACCTGGCGAAGAACGAGCTGCGCAACCGCTCGCGCAACCCGCTGGTGCTCTTCCAGACGCTGCTCAAGAACCGCGAGGCCGACCAGCGCCCGCTGGAGTGGGAGGACAACACCTACCGCCCCGACGACCTGTTCCGCAAGCGTGCGCTCAAGAGCCAGGTCGACGCGGCCGTGGACCAGCTCCCCGAGCACCACCGCACCGTGTTCGTGCTGCGCGAGATGGAGGGGAAGACCTACGAGGAGATCGCCGAGATCACCGACACCAACCTCGGCACCGTGAAGAGCCGGCTGAACCGCGCCCGCAACAGCTTCGCGCGCATCATCGCGCCGCTGCTCGACTGAACCCGCGCACCGGAGAACCGGATCGAACGCTGACCTCGTCCGAGCCACACGGGAGGGCGGGCCGCCACCAGGGCGGCCCGCCCTCCTTCGCGTCGGGAACTCCCCGCGAAGAGGCGCGTACAACCCTGCGTCGCCCGTCCCGGGTGGGGCGGGCGGGGTTCCCAGCGGCGCGACGAGATGATCGACTGCAACACCTTTATCGCGCGGTACTCGGACTTCCGGGACGGTGACCTGTCCTGGGCCGAGAGCGTGGAGATGGAGGACCACGTCGACGACTGCCCGGCCTGCGCGCACTACCACCGCGTGGTGCAGCGCGGCACCGACGTCTTCCGCGCCCTCCCCGAGCTGGAGGTCAGCGACGACTTCGGCGACCGGCTCCGCTGGCGCCTCCACCAGGCCGACGACGAGATGCGCCGCGCGCGCTCCGGCGCCGCCCCCGCG
>DASYJZ010000383.1:0-6809 GCA_035995965.1 Longimicrobium sp.
CCGGGGGGATGCGGGTCAGGTGCGGTCCGGCGCAGCGGCGCCGGGGGTCAGCGAGCCGAGCACGCGCGGCCCGGCGGCGCCGGTGGCCGCGGGGACGTTCGCCGGGATGCCGCGCAGGTGCGCCCACGCCAGCAGCGCGAAGGCGACCGCCTCCTTGGCGTCGGGGTCGATCCCCAGCGCCGCGCCGTCGACCACCGGGAGCGGCGCCAGCAGCGCGCGGATGCGGCCGACCAGCGTGGGGTTGCGCGCGCCGCCGCCGGTGAGCACCACCTCGTCCACCCCGCGCGGCACCACCCAGCGGCGGTACGCGTCGGCGATGGTGCGGGCGGTGAGCTCCGTCAGGGTGGCGACCAGGTCCAGCCAGTCGCGGTCGCCCTCGGGCTGCACCGCCTCCACCAGCCGCGCCACGAACGGCCGCCCGAACTCCTCGCGCCCCGTGGACTTGGGCGGTTCCGCGGCAAAGTACGGGTGGCGGAGCAGCTCCGCGAGCAGCGCGCCGTCCACCTCGCCGCGCGCCGCCAGCAGCCCGTCGCGGTCGAAGGTCAGCCGGCGGTCCGTCGCCAGCTCCACGGCTGCGTCGATCAGGGCGTTGCCGGGGCCGGTATCGAAGGCGAACGCGGGCTCGGCGCTCCCCTTCGGCGGCACGCGGGTGACGTTGCCGATCCCGCCGATGTTCTGCAGCGCGCGCGCCGTGTCAGGGGCTGAGAATAGCAGCCGGTCCACCCACGGCACCAGCGGCGCGCCGTGTCCGCCAGCCGCCACGTCGCGCGTGCGGAAGTCCGACACCACCGCGCACCCCGTCCGCTCGGCGATGGTCGCCGCGTCGCCGAGCTGCAGCGTGGCGCCCCGTCGTCCGTCGACTGGGGGACGATGCCACACCGTCTGCCCGTGCGACCCGATCGCCGCCACCCGGTCCAGCGCGACCCCGGCCTCTGCGCAGACCCGCACCGCCGCCTCGGCCAGCCACTCGCCCAGGTCGGCGTGGAGCCCGCAGAGCGCCTCGGCGGAGCCGGCGGCGATCGCGGTGTGGATCGCCTCGCGCCGCGGCTCGTCGTAGGGGAGGGTGAGGGCGCGCACCAGGCGGGCGGAGACGTCTTCCTCCGCTGTCCCCTCCACCTCCACCAGCGCCGCGTCGATCCCGTCCAGCGAGGTGCCGGACATCAGCCCGACGATCAGCACGCGCCCGCCCCGCGCAGCCCCTCGCGCACCCCGGCCAGCGTCTCGGCGTCGAGCGCGGTGGAGGCGAGGATGAGCTGGTGGGCGGTGACCATCCCCTTCCAGGGCGACTCCGCGCGCCACCCCCACACCTCGAGCCCGCGCCGCTGCACCGCCGCGAAGTTGCGTCCGCGCAGCGCGGCATAGCGCTCGTACGCCGCGCGCGGGTCGTCCGAAATCATCTCGATCCGCGTCTCCCCGCCGGCCGGGCGCCCGTTGCGCATCGCCTCGAAGGCCGCGGCGACCTGGAGCTCGTTCACCACCATCGCGCGCAGCAGGTCGCCGACCCGCTCGCGCGCGGCGCCGTCCTCCTCCGCGTCGTCGAGCGCGGCGCGGAGGGCGCGGGGACCGAGCTCGTAGCGCACCAGCAGCTCCTCCCACTCCACCTCGCTCGCCGGCGCCTCGGCGTAGATCGCGTAGACGCTCACCGCTCCTGCCCCAGCACCTCGCCCAGGCGGCCGCCCGCGCGCCGCAGCAGGCGCGTGGCCTGGTCGCAGCCCACGCCGCGCCAATGCATCACCATCGCCGTCTTCACGCTCCCCCCCGCCTCGCGGAGCAGCTCCGCGGCCGAGGCGCGGTCCAGGTCCAGCGTCTCCATCAGGATGCGCTCGCTGCGGTCCTGCAGCTTCTGGTTGGTGGCGCGCAGGTCCACCATCAGGTTGCCGAACACCTTGCCCAGGCGGATCATGGCGCCGGTGGTGATCGTGTTCAGCACCAGCTTGGTGGCCGTACCCGCCTTCATCCGGGTTGATCCCGTCACCACCTCGGGACCGACCAGGAGGGCGATGACGACGTCGTAGACCTCCAGCATCCACTCCTGCGGCGGGGTGCAGAGCAGGAAGCCGGTCTTCGACCCGCGCTGCTTGGCCCGGGTGAGCGCGCCGTGCACGTACGGCGTGGTTCCCGACGCCGCGATGCCGAACACGAAGTCATCGGCGCCGACCTCCAGCGCGTCGACCGCCGCGCCGCCGTCCTCGCGGCTGTCCTCGGCGCCCTCCACCGCCTTCGTGAGCGCCATCGGCCCGCCGGCGATCACCCCCTGCACCATCCGCGGGTCGGTGCCGTAGGTGGGCGGCATCTCGCTCGCGTCCAGCACCCCCAGGCGCCCCGACGTGCCCGCCCCCACGTAGATCAGCCTGCCGCCGCGCCTGAAGGTGTCTTCCGCCATCTCCACCGCGCGGGCGACCTGCTCGAGCTGGCTGGCGACGGCGGGGGCGATGCGATGGTCTTCGTCGTTGATCACGCGGACGATCTCGAGGGCCGACAGCCGGTCGATGTCCGTGGTGGCGGGGTTGCGCTGCTCGGTGAGGCGTGGGTCGAGCGGGAGATTCTGCGACATTCAACCCGGGTGGCGATGGACCCGCGCGGGCCGGAAACCCTCCTTCGCGCACGGCTGCCCCAACGTGCGCGCTGCCGCCGGGGGATGCAAGAGTGTTTCCAGCGGCAGGGCACGAAGTGCGGAAGTGCGAGGGTGCGAAAGTGCGCCGACTGGCGGCGGGCTCCTGCCGCGGCGAATCGGACGAAAGCCGAGGTATAGTCCGCGAAGGCGGACTTCGTGCCGTTCCAGCGCCGGGTTTCCAACCCGGCGGCATCCAACCCTGCGGCATTCCAACCCGGCGGCATTCCACCCGGCGATATTCCGCCCGGCGCCGCCTGGCCCGTTGCCTCAACCCTCCCTCGTCCCTTATTTCACCTCCACCGCCCGACGCTCTTCCGATTCCACCCGCTGACGAACCGCCCCGATGCTGCTTCGCCGCGCGCTGCTCCCGCTCCTGCCGCTGCTGCTCGCCGGCGGCACCGCCTCCCCCGCGGGCACGCGCGTGGGTGCGACGCCGCCGGACTCGGTCCGCTTCCCGGCGAAGTGGGACTTCCAGCGCGGCTCCATCGCCCCGGTGATCGCGGCGCGGGGGATGGTGGTGAGCACCGACCGCGTGGCCAGCGAGGTCGGCGCCGAGATCCTGCGCCGCAACGGCAACGCGGTCGACGTGGCCGTCGCCATGCACTTCGCGCTGGCGGTGGTGAACCCCGAGGCCGGCAACATCGGCGGCGGGGGATTCATGGTGGTGCGCATGGCCGACGGCACCGCCGCCGCGCTGGACTTCCGCGAGGCGGCGCCGCTGAAGGCCACGCGCGACATGTACCTCGACGCGCAGGGCAACGTCAGCGACTCGCTCTCCCTGGTCGGCCACCTCGCCTCCGGCGTCCCCGGCTCGGTCGCGGGGATGTGGGAGGCGCACAGGCGGTTCGGGAAGCTGCCGTGGGCCGAGCTGGTGCAGCCGGCCATCAACCTGGCCGAGGGGATCGTGGTCCACGAGCGGCTGGCCGGGTCGCTCCGCCGCAACCGGGACATCGTCAACCTATTTCCGGAGACGCAGCGCATCTTCGCGCCGGGCGGCCGGCTGCTGCTGGTGGGCGACCGGCTTGTGCAGGCGGACCTCGCCGCCACCTTCCGCCGCATCCAGCAGTCCGGCGCCGACGGCTTCTACCGCGGGCCCACCGCCGAGCTGATCGAGCAGGAGATGCAGCGCGGCCACGGCCTCATCACCCGCGAGGACCTGGCGGCGTACCGGGCCGTGTGGCGCGACCCGATCCGCTTCACCTACCGCGGCAACACCGTCATCTCCATGCCCCCGCCCTCGTCCGGCGGCGCGACCATGGCGGAGATGCTGAAGATCCTCGAGGGGTACGACCTGCGCGCCGCCGGCTTCCTCTCGCCGCGCTACGTGCACCTCTTCACCGAGGCGGCGCGGCGCGCGTACGCCGACCGCAACGCCTACCTGGCCGACCCCGACTTCGTCCCCCAGCCGATCGCGCGGATGCTCTCGCCCGAGTACGTGGCGCAGCGCCGCTCCACCATCCGCCTCGACCGCGCGACGCCGTCCGCCGCCGTTACGCCCGGACTCGGGCCCGCACCGGCGGAGGGGAGCAACACCACGCACTACTCCATCGTCGACGGGCTGGGGAACGCGGTGGCGGTGACGACCACGCTGAACTCGCTCTACGGCAGCGGGGTGACGGTGACGGGCGCCGGCTTCCTGCTGAACAACGAGATGGACGACTTCACCTCCAAGCCCGGCGTCGCCAACCAGTTCGGCCTGGTGCAGGGCGCCGCGAACGCCATCGCCCCGCGCAAGCGGATGCTTTCGGCGATGGCGCCGACCATCGTGCTCGACACGCGCGGGCGGCTGCGGGCGGTGACGGGAACGCCGGGCGGCTCCACCATCATCACCTCCATCGCGCAGATGGTGAGCAACATCGTGGACTTCGACATGGACGTGGCCACGGCCGAGCTGGCGCCGCGGCTGCACCACCAGCACCTGCCGGACACGCTGCGCTACGAGCACCGCGGCCTGGAGGACAGCACCGTCGCGCGGCTGCGCGCGATGGGCCACGTGGTCGCCGAGCGCGAGGGTTACCAGGGCGACGTGCAGACCATCATCGTGCTCCCCAGCGGATACGTCACCGGCGCCAGCGACCCCCGCCGCGGCGGCGCCGCCGTCGGCCTGGGCGAGGTGCGGAGGGTGGTGCAGTAAAAAGGCGGCGGATGATGGAGACGTGAGATAGACAGGAGGGGCGGATGGCGCGGCCTGCGCTACTCGCGGAGGAGCTGCACTGCGATCAGGAAGGCTCCGAGCATCCCGAAGATGGCCGACCCGACCACCTGGATTGGCGACATCGGCTTCCCGGCTGCCACGTCCAGCAGGCTCGGGAAGGCGGCTCCGAGCGCCACTCCGCTGACTGAGCCCGCAAGCGCCACCCGCCTTCTGCCCTTGCGGGCCACGAGAGACTCGCTGGCCTGGCGGACGTAGGCGGGAGAGATCACGTCGGCTTGCTGACGGCGAGCGATCCGTCGCGCCTCGCTCATCACGTCGACCACGTAGCCGTCGATGCGGATCTTCAACTCTTCAAGAGCCGCCGCGGAGAACGGGAGCGCGTTGGGCTTCGCGAGCAGCTCGCCGGCGCGCCGTCCGATGACCGGCAGGGGCGTATCCACGGGAACGGCGGTATAGACGGGTACGGTCCAGGCCCTCGCCGTCGGTGTCTTCGGCTGACTGCCTTCCGGCTCCATCAGAGATCGCGCCGGAGCGGAGTCAGGGTGCTCTCGTCGAGCAACTGCCGGTAGTGACGGCTCAACCACGCTGCAGTTGCGTCCATTTGTCGCTTGCGCCGAGCGCGCAGCACCCGCTCGGCGATAGCGTACGAAAACGCGAAAAGAGCGGAAACGATCACGAAGGAGATCCCGATCACACCAAGCATCCGCGGCACCCCGAGCGCCGCCAGCAACTGGAGCCGGGTCAGCACACCCGCCGCCACGGTGCAGCAAACAAGCAGCATCTGCGTTAGAAACCGAGACTCCAGAACCGGGGTGAGAACACCGGCGCGGGCGTGCTCGGCGCGTTCCGCGGATACGTTCGTCGACATCTTCATCTCCTTACCCGAAGTGTTCGCTTAGTTTAGTTTCGTGCTCGCCGCGACGCAAGGCTTTCGTCCAGATTCGCCATGCCTCCTCTACGCGCCCTCGCATCTTACGGTTTCGCCGCCCTGCTCACGGGCTGCACCTATCACCTCGCCGAGATACAGGAGCCGGGGCGCGCGGTGGCGTTCACCACCACGGGGCCGTGGCGGAGCATGGTCTACGTCGCTCGGACCGACAGCGGGGTGATCGTGGTGGACCTCGGCTGGGCAGGCGCGGGCCATCGCCTGCGCCGGAACCTGCGCGACCTCGGCGTCGCCCCCGCGGACGTGACCGACGTGTTCCTGACCCACAGCCACCGCGACCACATCGCTGCGTGGCGCACCGTGCGTGGAGCGCGCTTCCACCTGTGGGCGCCGGAGCAGCCGCTGTTCGAGGGGACGAAGCGCCACGTCGACTTGCCTTCGCGCGTCGCGCGGGCGAACGCCAACGACGCGGGCCCGCGCCCCGGCGAAGTCGACGTCCGCCCCTATGCCGGCGACACGACGTTCGTCCTCGGGAGGGATACGGTGTGGGCGTACTCGGTTCCCGGCCACACGGCGGGGAGCGCGGCCTATCTCTTCCGCGGCGTGCTGTTCGTGGGCGACGCCGTGGCGCGCAAGCCATGGCGAGGGTACGCCGGCGCGGACCCGTTCTTCAGCATGGACACGCGCATGAACCGCCAGAGCCTGATCGGGCTCTTCGCCCGCGTGCCGATGGACCGGGTGCGCTGGGTCTGCAACGCCCACGCGAAGTGCGCGCGCCCCGATGAGCGCTTCATCCACAAGGTCACGCGCTGATCGACAGGCGCACGCAAACGAGGCCACCGGTTCGCTCACCGGCGGCCTCTTCTTGCAACTGCGCTCGCTCAGCCGCGCTCCATCCGCTTCTGTACCGCCTCCCACACGTGCGACAGCCCCGTGCGCGGCGGCGAGCGTCCGCGCCAGCTCCCGGTCGATGTCGGGGCCCGCGATGCGCAGACAAGGTCGATCAGCTCGAATTCACTCTCCAAGGCACCGCCGCCTGATCTCGTGCCGCAGCCTCTCCTCGGCCCACTCGGGATGCAGCGACTCCAGCTGGCTTCGCAGTACGCGGCGGACATAGCGTGAATACGCCGCTGCCTTCTGGAGACGCTCCTCAG
>DASYJZ010000384.1:0-5669 GCA_035995965.1 Longimicrobium sp.
AGATGGGGCGCAGCTTGTTGAAGGTGAACCCCATCACCGCACCGAAGGCGATCAGCAGCCCCAGGATCCAGACGGTGAGCTGCCAGTTGAGGTAGAACAGCGCGGCGGTGGCGAACACGGCCGTGATCGCGCCGCCGATCAGCTGCACCAGCCCCGTGCCCACCAGGTTGCGGATCCCCTCGGCGTCGGTCATCACCCGCGAGATCAGGATCCCGGTCTGGGTGGAGTCGAAGTAGCGCACGGGGAGCCGGGTGATGTGCTCCATCACCCGGCGGCGCATGTCGGTGATCGCCCGCTGCGCGGTGATGCTGATCACCTGCGAGAGCGCGAACGAGCCCACCGCCTGGATGAGCGTGGCGCCCGCGACCACCAGCGCGAGCGGCAGCAGCAGGTCGGCGCGGTGCTGCCCGATGACGCGGTCGATCACGAACTTGGGCGCGGCGGGGAGCACCAGCCCGGCGAGCCGGCTCACCAGCGTCAGGGCCAGGCCGATGGCCAGGTGCCGCCGGTGGCGCCAGATCAGCGCCCGCGCCTCGCGCCACGCCTCGGGCGAGGTCTTCTTCTTCACCTTCTTCTCGCCGGCCGCCTTGGGGGGTGTCGCCACGGGTCGCCTTCCGTCGGTGCTATCGGGAGCCCGCCGGGTATCGGACGGGCGCGGTTCATCCATCGGTCGTCCATTGAATCTAGCGCGCGGCGGGCCGGACCGCCTCGTTCTCGTGTCGCCGCTCACGCCCGCACCGCCGCGAGCGCGTGCCTGAGCGGCGCCCGCACCGCCGCCGGGGCCGGGCCGGGGCGGATGATGATTCCCACCGGCGCCTCGCCCGGGTCGCGCACCGGCGGCTCGGGCGATTCGGGGTCGATGGGGACGCCGCGGGGAAGGGTGAGCAGCGCGAACATGGTCGATCCGCCTCGGACGATGTGATATGACCGCGCCGCCCCGGCCGGATGCCGGGGCGGCCCTGGCGCCGCGCGGGTCAGCGCGCGGCGAGCTCTTCCAGCGTGGGATAGTCGGTGTAGCCCCGCGCGTCGCCGCCGTAGAAGGTGGCGCGGTCGGGCGGGTTGAGCGCCGCGCCCTGGCGGAAGCGGTTCGGCAGGTCCGGGTTGGCCAGGAACGCCGCCCCGTAGGCCACCAGGTCCGCCTCGCCGTTCGCGATCGCGGCGTTGCCGCTCTCCGCCGTGTAGCCGCCGTTCGCGATCAGCGGCCCGCGGAACGCCGCCCGCAGCGCCGGGGTGACACGCACGCCCGGCTGCGCCATCGGCCCGGAGACGGCCTCCAGCACGTGCAGGTATGCCAGCCCGAAGGGATTGAGCGCGTCCGCCGCGTGGCTGAAGGTCGCCACCGGATCGGAGTCGCTCATCCCGTTGTTCGGGTTGCGCGGCGAGACGCGGACGCCGACGCGGGCGCCGCCCCAGACGTTCACCACCCCGGCCGCCACCTCGAGCAGGAAGCGCGTGCGGTTCTCCACGCTGCCGCCGTAGCGGTCGGTGCGCTGGTTGGAGCCGTCGCGCAGGAACTCGTCGATCAGGTAGCCGTTGGCGCCGTGCAGCTCCACGCCGTCGAAGCCGGCGTCGTACGCCCGCTGCGCGGCCGCCGCGAACTGCGCGACCACGCCCGCGATCTCGTCCGTCTCCAGCGCGCGCGGGGCGACGTAGGGCTGCATCCCCTCGTAGGTGAGCACCTGCCCCTCGAAGCCGATGGCCGAGGGCGCCACCGGCAGCGCGCCGCCGTGGAAGGAGGGGTGCGACACGCGGCCCACGTGCCAGAGCTGCGCGAAGATGCGCCCGCCCTGCGCGTGCACCGCGTCCGTCACCCGGCGCCACGCCGCCGCCTGCGCGTCGCTGTGGATGCCGGGGGTGTGCGTGTAGCCCACGCCCTGCGGCGACACCTGCGTCCCCTCGGTCACGATCAGCCCGGCCGACGCGCGCTGGGCGTAGTACTCGACGGTGAGGTCCGTCACCGCGTTCCCCTCGCCCGCCCGGCTGCGCGTCATGGGCGCCATCACCAGGCGGTTGCCCAGCTCGTACGGGCCGAGCTGGATGGGGGTGAACAGGTTCCGCTCCCCGGTGCCGCTGTTGCTGCTGCTCATGCGTCCTCGATCCCTTGTCGTAGTGGTCGATCCGATTGATTCGCTCACGCCGCGAAACCATCGCCTCGATAGAGAACCGTATCCGTTACAGTTACGGATGCGGGCACACGAATCCCCCGAATCCCCCCTGCCCTGTCGTTCGATCGATCTACCGCGGCCGGCGGCGGGGTTCGTCGGCGAGCGCGTTGACGGGGCGCGCCTGCGGGAGGCGGGCGATCACCGACTCCAGCGCGGCGGGGGCGAGTTCCACCCGCAGCGTCCGCTCGCGGTACCCGTCCCCACTCGCGCGGAGGGTGTAGACTCCCGGCTGCACGGCGGAGAAGTCGAACCCGCCCGTCTCCCCCGTCACCTCGCGCCGCGCCGGGGCGGACGCGCTGTCCGCCGCCACCAGCACCACGCTCGCCCCGCGCACCGGCCTCCCCGCCGCGTCCGTCACCCGCCCCACCACCCGCCCCGCCTGTGCCGCCGCGGGCCCCGCCGTCGCGAGCAGCCCCAGCAGGACCGCCGCCGCCCGCCATCCGCCGAACCTGACGCTGAATCCTGTCATCGCGACCTCCTCCCTTTCGCCGATCCCCCTCATCCCCCGACGATACCGCAACTGCTTTGGTTACAGATAGATGCACGGCGACGCCGCTCCGGGGTGGCCCTATACGGCCTGCGCCCGCCGCAGCTCGGTGGCATTCATCGACTCGCCGCAGCAGCCTTCGGCGCGCGCCATCGCCATCACCTGGCTGCCGACGTCGGCGATGCTCACCTGGGCGAGCACCGATTCCATCGCCCGGTGCGCCGTGCAGAAGATGGGGCGCAGCACGTCGCGGATGTTGCCACCCACGTTGCAGCTCCGCGACGGCTCGGAGGGATGGAGCGAGAAGAGCTCGTCGCCGTCCTCGACCGCGCGGTAGACGTCGAGGAGGGTGATGTCGTCCGGCTCACGGGCCAGCGTCGCGCCCCCGCCCACGCCGGGCTGCACCGTCACCATCCCCGCGTTGCGCAGCGCCCCGACGATGCGGCGGACGACCACGGGGTTGGTGTTCACGCTCGCCGCGATGCGCTCCGAGGTCACCGCCTCGGACCGCTTCCACGCCATGTAGGCGAGCACGTGCACCGCCACCGCGACCCTGCTGCTGATCATCGTCCTTCTTCGGCTCCTGCGAGGTTAACTGTAACCATGATAGTTTCGGATTCCGACGATGTCAAGCGGTCGACGGGTTCACCTGTTCTCTCACAGGGGTCACGGTGGAACTGCTTTCCCCTGTGACCCCTGTGAGAGGTCGTCTTTGCTGAGACTGGGCCGGGACGTACATTCGGGTCCATGCGCCCATTCAACATCGACCCCGACATCGCCCGCGCCCAGACGCTCCCGGCCGAGGTCTACCACGACCCCGCCTGGTACGCCCTGCAGAAGGAGCGCGTGTTCGCCCGGAGCTGGCAGCTCGTGCGCGGTGCCGAGCGCGTGAAGGCGCCCGGGCACATGCTGCCGTTCACGCTGCTGGAGGGCTGCCTGGACGAGCCGCTGGTGCTGGTATCCGGCGACGATTCGGTGGTGCGGTGCCTCTCCAACGTCTGCACGCACCGCGGCACCGTGGTCTGCGAGGGGGAGATGCACGGCCGCGGGATGCGCTGCCGCTACCACGGACGCCGCTTCGGGCTCGACGGGAAGATGACCTTCATGCCCGAGTTCGACGGGGTGGAGAGCTTCCCCTCGCCGTCGGACGATCTGCCGCGGCTGCCGCTGGAGCAGTGGGGGCCGCTCTCCTTCACCTCGCTCGACCCAGCGTGCTCCTTCGGGGAGTGGATCTGGCCGGTGGTGCAGCGCGTCGGCTTCCTGCCGCTGGACGAGCTGGTGTTCGACGCCGCCACCAGCCGCGACTACCTGATCGGGGCCAACTGGGCGCTGTACTGCGACAACTACCTCGAGGAGTTCCACCTCCCCTACGTGCACGCCACCCTCAGCGACGCGCTGGACTACTCGACCTACCGCACCGAGACCTTCGACTGGTGCAGCCTGCAGCTCGGCACCACCAAGCACGTGTCCGAGGCGTTCGCGCTCCCCGCCGGACACCCGGACCAGGGGACGCTGGTGGCGGCGTATTACTGGTGGCTCTTCCCCAACCTGATGCTGAACTTCTACCCCTGGGGCCTGTCGCTGAACCTGGTGCAGCCGCTCGGCCCCGAGCGCACGCGCGTCTCCTTCCTCAGCTACGTGCTCGACCCAGCGAAGCGCGCCACCGGCGCCGGCTCCGACCTCCACCGCGTGGAGATGGAGGACGAAGAGGTGGTCGAGGCCGTGCAGAAGGGCGTGAAGTCGCGCCTCTACGACCGCGGGCGGTACTCGCCGCGCCGCGAGGTCGGGACGCACCATTTCCATCGGCTGTTGGAGCGGGTAGCAGTCGCTCCTCACAATTGGGGAGCCATCTCGGTTAGCGATGTGGAAGACGATCGCAGATCAGATTAAGGCTGTTGTTACCCTCTAAAGACAGCAAACCTTACCATCGGCGCCATCTCCGATCATCCGCGTGGAATGGTGAACGAGGAGAGATATGCGAGGGCGTGCGGAAGAGCCATCGAAACGCGCCACCAAGGCGCGACCGCTACTCGCCGCGCGGGTGGTGGGACACACCACGTCCATCGACTATTGGACACGCGCAGCCAACGCGGATGCGACGATCCGCCGAGACTTTAAGATCGCGGAGTGCGCCCGCTCCAACAGAGCTACACGGAAGCAGTTGTCGCGGCTCGTCTCTCTGAGCGCACAACGTCGGCGTCGCGAGGTTGAGGCGTCCTCGGCCGTCTGGATTGCACTGACCCAAGAACGATGCCTCCAACGATCGCTCCGCCGATCACGGCAACCCATGTCGAGAGACCAAGAGCTCCGAGCAGAAGCCCCGCCACGCTTCCAGCTACTGCTGCGACTACCATTCTCATAAGTGCCTCCCTGTGTTGGACTTGGCTGTCATTCAAGCCCCGTGCCAGAGGCACAAAATGACAACGACACACACGCCTTCTAAGAATCCGGCACCAACCGCCTCCCAGAAGTCCGCGGGTGTGGTCCGATGTTTCCGCGCACGGTGAACAACAACTGCAATCAGAGTACCCACAAGTGCTGCAAGCAATCCATGTACGATCATCGCCCCTAATCCGCACTCGTCCATAGGGCCTCCGGTCGCTAATCAGGATGGAAGAAGTCTAATAAACTACATGGATTGTAAATAGGCGAGCATCGCTCGATAGAGCAAGCCCGATGTTAATCCGAGAATCCGGCCCGCTTCCAAGTGAGATTTGGCATCTCTTGACTTCGTCTATGGCTAGGATCACAACAAAGGCCGGGCCGGCGGCACCTGCCGCCGGCCCGTTCAGTATTGCCGACCGCCGGCGATCAGCCGTTCTGCTGCTCGCCGTCCCCGCCCTGCTGGGCGCCGGTGCCCACCTGCTGGGCGTCGGCGTTGGCGCCCACGTCGATCTTGCGGCGGCGGGCCTTCTCGCTCTTGGGGATGACCACCGTCAGCACGCCGTCCTCGAAGGTCGCCTGGATGTGCTCGGGGTCCACGTCGCGCGGCAGGACGAAGGAGCGGGCGAAGGTGC
>DASYJZ010000385.1:0-4906 GCA_035995965.1 Longimicrobium sp.
CAATTCGCTTATCGGGTTGCTCTATGTCAACGAGGATCAGTTCAACAGCGAGCAGGCATCCCTCTTCAGCGGTTCATACCGAAAGCTGGTGGACGAAAAGACCCTCCTCGTAGGGGAGTACCGGCACGCCAGTTCGTTGGATGCGGCGGGAAGCGTGGCCGATCAACCAGCAACGGCGTCCTCGCTGCAGGAGCTACGTGATCGGATTGACCGGCATCGCGAACCCGCCATCGCTCGGTTGAACGCGATGCTGCTGGACGAGTTTGGACGGCTGGGGATCCGATATGAGGAAGCCAGCTGGGACTTTGCGAAGAATAAGGAAGGGAAGCCGAGGAAGCGGCCTCTTACGATGGCCGACATCCGTGATTTGCAGCCCTTCCACTGGGGCTACGAATTCGACGAGGTGATCCACGGGCGCGGCGGGTTCGACGCCATCATCACCAACCCGCCGTGGGACATCTTCAAGCCGAACGCGAAGGAGTTCTTCCAGGAGCACTCGAATGTCGTCAGCAAAAAGAAGATGGCGGTGGCGGAGTTCGAAAAGGAACAGGGCATGCTGTTGCGCGATCCTGACATTCGTGGAAGCTGGTTAGCCTATCTGAACCGCTTTCCGCATCAGAATCTCTGGTTCCGAAACGTACCGCAGTTTGGCGCAAATCAGGTCGCTCCGCTGGTGAATGGGAAGAAGGCGAACATCGGCCTGAATCTTTTTAAGCTGTTTACCGAGCAGTGCTATAACCTTCTTCGGACCGGTGGAGAGTGCGGCATTGTCATCCCTGCGGGCATATACACAGATTTGGGATGCACGGGGTTACGTGAGTTGCTTTTCAATCGCACCCGGATCAGCGGCCTCTTCGGGTTTGAGAACCGAAAAGAGATCTTTGAGGGCGTTCACCGAAGCTTCAAGTTCGTTGTGCTCAGCTTCGAAAAGGGTGGAACAACTGTGGTCATCCCCGCCGCGTTTATGCGGTATGATCCGGAGGAACTACGCGAATTTCCACGCCAGGGTGCGATTCCTGTTCCCGTGGAACTCGTGCGCCGTCTCTCCCCCGATTCGCTCTCGGTGCCGGAGTTCAAAAACGAGCTCGACATCGTCGTAGCGGAGAAGATCCAGAAGTTCCCGACCCTTGCAGAAACCATCGCGGGGACGTGGAACCTCCGTCTGAACCGCGAGTTCAATATGACCGACGACAGCGACCTGTTCCGCACCGAACCCGGTGCCGGACGGCTCCCGCTGTACGAAGGAAAGATGATCCACCAGTTCACACACACTTGGGCCGGGCCGCGCCTCTGGATCGAGGAATTCGAAGGCCGTGAGCGGCTTACTTCCTTCCGGCATAGTCGAATCAACCGGATGCTGAAAGCCGCGCATCTTGAACAGCATGTTGACACCCGTGACTTGGTGCTTGACTATGATCGCTACCGCGTCGCTTTCCGCGATATTGCGGCGAGTACGAATGAACGCACCATGATTGCCACAGTGCTCCCGCCAAAAGTGTTCTGTCCACATACAATGACCTTGGAGGTCGTACATCGGGACGAAGTGGTCGGTGGCCGGCTCGTGCTCAACCAAGTTTCAATGAATGGTGCGGCCCGCCTATTTGTCGTTGCGCTATTAGACAGCTTCGTGGCTGATTCCGCTTTACGGCAGTCGGTCACGAATCATCTGTCGGCATTCTTTGTGTACAATCTGAGCGTTCCCCGATTAACGGAGCGTGATCCGCGATTCGCGCCTATCGTCGAGCGTGCCGCGCGGCTCGTGTGCACCACACCGGAGTTCGATGACCTGGCTCGCGAGGTCGGACTCGGCAACCACGCGAACGGCGCCACAAACGCGGCTGAGCGGGCCCGGCTCCGGGCCGAGCTGGATGGGCTGATTGCGCACCTCTACGGGTTGAGCGAGGAGGAATTCGCCCACATCTTAGGAACGTTTCCGCTCGTCACGCAGCAGGTAAAGAACGCGGCGCTTGACGCGTATTTCGCACTTGCACCGAATCCCGATCACCTCGACGTTCAGCGCGTTATCGCCGCTGGCGAAAACACTTGGACCGAGTTCAAGGTGGCGGCCGCTTGGAATCCGCACACGGCAAAGAAGGACGATTCATTGCGCGGGAACCTCGTTCGCGAGGTCGCCGCGTTCCTCAACAGTCGTGAAGGGGGCAACCTGTTCCTCGGCGTTGCTGACGACGGAACGATCATGGGGCTAGGGGAGGATTACGCAGCAGCCGACGCTAGTAAGCCGAACCGTGACGGCTACGAATTGTTCCTCCGAAACGTTCTGGCAAGCGCCCAAGGAGTTGGCGCCGCGCACGCGAGCGCCTGCCTCATTACGTTTCACACGGTCAATAGCCAAGAGGTTTGCCGCATCCACGCACCGGCCGCATCGGCCCCAGCCTACGCGGGCGGCGAGTTCTACGTGCGCAATGGGAATCAGTCGCGAAAGCTGACAGCACAAGAAGCGCACGCGTATATAGCTACTCGCTGGGGCTAGATGGGCCCGCGGTGGTGGAGTACTGCGCGCCGCGCCGGAACTCCGGCTGACCTCAGAACAACCTATTGCCCAGCGCGTCCCAAGCGCGTGCCTCGGCGGCGAGCGCGGCGGCGGGGGTGGCGGGCCACTCGTCGGGGAGGATGCTCCACATCATCTCGTCCACGCGCTGGCGGTCCACCTCGTGGCGCGGCGTGGCCTCGTGCGTGAAGCCGAGCTTGCGCAGCATGGCGATGCTGCGCTGGTTGTCCGCCCGGCAGAGCGCCTGCACGCGCGTGATCCCCAGCACTTCGAACGCCACCCGGGCGACGGCGGCGAACGCGTCGCTCACGTAGCCGCGGCGGGCGTGGGCCTCGGCGACCCACCCGCCCACGTCCACCGTGTTCCGGGGAAGCGGGTTGACCACCACTCCGCCCGCCAGGGTCCCGTCCTCCGCCCCCAGCAGGGCGAAGAGCCACACCTGGTCCAGGTCGAACGCGGCGCGCCAGCTGCGCACCTCGTGGAGCTTCTCGTCCAGCGTGGGCTCGTCGTCGATGCCGGGCACCCACGGCCGCAGGTGCTCGCGGCTGCCGGCGAGCAGGGCCTGCAGCGCGGGCGTGTCGGCCGGGTCCCAGCAGCGCAGCACCACGCGCCGCGTGGCGATCCGGTACGGCGGGCCGAAGCGAGGGAGTGGCATGGGCTTCAGAACAGCCGGTGGCCCAGCACGCCGAACGCGCTCGCGTCCGCGGCGCGGGCGGCGGCGGGGCTGGCCGGCCACTCGCCGGGGAGCAGGCTCCACAGCATCTCGTCGCGGCGCGCGCCGCCGTTCAGGTGGCGCGCGGTTCCGTCGTGGGTGAAGCCGAGCTCCCGGAACCGGGTGGTCGCCTCGGCGTCGCCGGGGAGGCAGGCGGCCTGCAGCCGGGGGGCGTCGAACAGCTCGAACGCGGTCCGCGCCAGGGCCGCGCCGGCCTCGGCCGCGTAGCCCTGCCCGTCGTACTCCGTGCCGCACCAGCCGGCGAGCCCCAGGCCGCCGCCCAGCCCGCGGAAGAGCGTGGCGGGGCCCGCCAGCGCGCCCTCGTCGGCCGTGAGCACGGCGTAGCTCCACTTCGCGTCCGAGTCCAGGTCGGCGCGCAGCCCCCGCACTTCGCTCAGCCGATCCTCCAGGCCCAGGGGCTCGCCCTCCGTCCCGCGCCACCGCCAGCGGCCGAGGAAGTCGACGTTGCGCTCCACCAGGGCCGCCAGCGCCGGCGCGTCTGCGGGCTCCCAGCAACGCAGCACCAGCCGCGGGGTGACGATGCGGTAGGGCGGTCCGAACTGCAGGGTCATCGGCGGAGCATCGTCCAGGGGGAGAGTGGTAAATCGTGTCGGTTAAGGGCGAGCAACATAACGTGCCTCCAGTGGCCTGTGAAGGCGTGCACTGTTCACTTCGCGGCTCGGTCCGCACTCTGGGGAACAGGAGCGGGCGGCCGCGGCCACGATCGCTCGGCGGCCGATCTAGTGAGGGTTCACCACCCGGCTCAGCCGCGGAGGTAGCGGTGGAACCACTGCACCGTGCGCGGCCAGGCCGCGCGCGCGGCCTGCAGGTTGGCGCCGTTCTCCCCGTCCTGCTGCCGCAGGAAGCCATGCCCGGCGCCGGTGAAGACCTGGTGCTGGTACGTGCGGCCGAGCGCGCGCAGCGCCGAGTCGGCGGGGGCGATGGTGGCATCGACCCGCGCGTCGTTCTCGCCGTACAGGCCGAGCACCGGCGCGCGCACGTTCGCGAGCGCCTCCCTCGCCGGCGAGACGCCGTAGTAGACGACCGATGCGCCCAGGTTCGGCGCGTGCGCGGCATGCGCGAACGAGACCCCGCCGCCCCAGCAGAAGCCGACGATCCCGTAGCGCGGCAGCGCCGCCGGGAGCGCCATGGCGTAGCGCGCGGTCGCGTCCAGCCGGCGCTGGACCGCCGCCGGATCCAGCGTGCGGATGGCCGCCGTCGCCGAGTCGCGCACCGGGTCGCCATCCGGCGCGGCCGGGATCCCCTTGCCCGACAGCAGGTCCGGCGCGATGGCGATGAAGCCGTCGGCGGCGAGCTGGTCGGCCACTCCGCGGATCCAGCCCGTCAGGCCGAAGATCTCGTGCACCACCACCACCACCGGCGCACGGTCCCGCCGCTCGGGGAAGACGATCCACGCGCGCACGCTGTCGCCGGTCCCGGTGCTCACCGTCACCCACTCGCCGTGGCGCGGCGACGCGGCCAGGCGCACCCGCACCTCCGCGGCCCCGGCCGGGATCGCGCCCTGCGTGCGGGCGGGAGCCGCGGCGGTGTCCGCAGACGCGCCAGGGTGCGGCGCGCACGCGGAGAGGGCGGAGACGATCGATAGGGCCAGCACAGCGACGATCCCGCGCATCGGTCGTACTCTCGGGTTGGGGGTTCTTCTCGTCCGATCCCGCTCGCCGGCG
>DASYJZ010000386.1:0-8003 GCA_035995965.1 Longimicrobium sp.
TCCGCCGCCGTGGCGGAGCGGCAGGCGGTTTCCGTTCCACGCGCTCGCGGTTCCGCTCCCCGCTCGCGCGCCTGGCGGCGCTGGTCCTGGCGGCCGCCGGCTGCTCCGGCGGCGGAGGTCCCACCACGCCGCCGGTGCAGCAGCCGCCCACGCCCGCCGGGCGGCCGGTGCTGGACCCCACCTACCGCCCCAGCGGCCACGCGGCCGCGGGCGACGTGTTCGTGCACCTGTTCGAGTGGCGCTGGAACGACATCGCCACCGAGTGCGAGAGCGTCCTCGGCCCGGCCGGGTTCGCGGCGGTGCAGGTGTCGCCGCCGCAGGAGCACAGCATCACCCCAACCTACGACTGGAGTGAGCGCTACCAGCCGGTGAGCTACTCCATCGACCGCAGCCGCAGCGGCACGCGCGCCGAGCTCATCGACATGGTGAGCCGCTGCAAGGCGGTGGGGGTGGGGATCTACGTGGACGCGGTCATCAACCACATGACCAATTTCCCCAGCCCCGGCACCGGGAGCAACGGGACGGCGTACACGAAGTACAGCTATCCCGGGCTCTACACCGAGGCCGACTTCCACCCGGCGTGTGCGCTGAACGACTACCAGAGCGCGGCCAACGTGCAGGACTGCGAGCTGTTCAGCCTCCCCGACCTGGACACCAGCCGGCCCACGGTGCGGCAGAAGATCGCCGACTACCTGCTGATGCTGGCGCGGCTGGGGGTGGCGGGGTTCCGCATCGACGCGGCCAAGCACATCCAGCAGGTGGAGCTGGACGAGATCTTCAAGCTCGTGGACAACACCCTCACGGCCGAGGGGCGTCCGCTCCCCTACTGGTTCCTCGAGGTGTCCGCCGGCTCGGGCGAGGCGCTGCAGCCGCGCGACTACTTCGGCGAGGGGTACGGCTCCGGCGCCGCAGCCGACATCACCGAGTTCACCTTCCGCGGCGTGGCGGACAAGTTCCTGGGCAACGGCGGGCAGCGCATCTCGCAGCTCAACCCCAACGGCCCGGCGGGGAGCCAGTTCTCGCCCGCCGCCTGGGGGATGATGCCGGCGGACAAGGCCGTCGTCTTCCTGCAGAACCACGACACGCAGCACCAGGGCGGGATCAGCTACCGCGACGGGCAGACCTTCCGCCTCGCGAACGTGTGGATGCTGGCGCAGCCGTACGGCTATCCGACGATCCTCTCCGCCTACGCCTTCAACTACCCGGCGCAGAACTCACTGGGCCCGCCGTCCGACGCCACCGGGCACACGCAGCCGGTGAGCTGCGCGGCCTCGCTGGAGACGGCGGCCGTGGGGCAGTGGGTGTGCGAGCACCGCGACCCGTACCTGCGGCGGATGGTCGCCTTCCGCCGCTTCGTCGCGGGGACGGACGTCAACCACTGGTGGGACGACGGCGCCAACGCGATCGCCTTCTCGCGCGGGGACAGGGGCTTCGTCGCCATCAACCGCGAAAGCGCGTCCGTCTCCACCACCATCGCGACGGGCCTGGCCGCGGGCGTCTACTGCGACCTGCTGACCGGCGGCCGCGCCGGCGGGGCCTGCGTCGGCACGTCCGTCACCATCGATTCGGCGGGCTCGGTGCAGCTCTCCCTCGCCGCCAACTCCGCCATCGCCATCCACACCGGGACGAAGCTGTGAAAAACAACGGCAATCTCTCACAGGGGTCACAGAGGTCACGGAGGAACATCTTCGCTTTCCTCCGTGACCTCCGTAACCCCTGTGAGAGCCATTCAGTCGTGATCTTTTCCCTCGCGCTGGCGATGGCGCTGTCGACGGCGGCCGCCGCGCAGGAGCCGCTGCGGGTCGCCTCGCCGGACGGGCGGAACGTGGTGACGGTGGGGGTGCGCGACGGCGGGCTGTACTACAGCGTGGACCGCGACGGGAAGCACATCCTCCTCCCCTCGCGCCTGGGCTTCGCCTTCCGCGGGGCCGACTCGCTGTACCGGGGGCTGCGCGTCACCGGCACCGCGCGCGCCACGGCGGACGAGACGTGGACGCAGCCGTGGGGCGAGGTCGCCCGCGTTCGCGACCACCACAACGAGCTGCGCGTGCGCGTGGCCGAGGACCCGGCGCCCGGCCGCCGCTTCGCCGTGGTCTTCCGCGCCTTCGACGACGGCGTCGGCTTCCGCTACGAGGTGTCGGACAGCGCGGGGTTCGGCGACTACGAGATGATGGAGGAGCTCACCGAGTTCGCCTTCGCCGACAACGCGCGCGCCTGGTGGATCCCTGCCGGGTGCTGCGACCCCGACCGGCAGGAGCGCCTCTACTCCTCCGGCCCGCTGAGCCGGCTCGACAGCGTGCAGACGCCGCTCACGCTGCAGACCAGCGGCGGCGTGCAGGTGGTGATCCACGAGGCCAACCTGGTGGACTACGCGGGGATGTACCTGGCGCGCACCGGCAACCGCACGCTGCGCTCCACCCTCGCCCGCTGGGCCGACGGCGTGGCGGTGCGCGGCCGCGCGCCCTTCGTCACCCCCTGGCGCACCCTGCAGCTCGCCGACCGGCCGGAGGACCTGGCGCCGTCCGTCCTCACGCTCAAGCTGAACCCCCCCAGCCGCATCGCCGACACCCGCTGGATCACCCCCATGAAGTACGATGGGATCTGGTGGGGGATGCACATCAACACCATGACCTGGGGCCAGGGGCCCATCCACGGCGCCACCACGGCCAACACGCGGCGCTACCTGGACTTCGCCGCGGCGAACGGGCTGGGCGGCACGCTGGTGGAGGGATGGAACCTGGGGTGGGACGTGGACTGGTTCAACAGCGGGAAGGCGAACTTCTCCTTCACCCAGCCGTACCCCGACTTCGACCTCCCCGGGCTGGCGGCGTACGCGCGCTCGAAGGGGATCACGCTGATCGGGCACCACGAGACGGCGACGATGATCGGCAACTACGAGCGCCAGCTCGACTCCGCGATGGCCCTCTACCAGCGCGTGGGGGTGCGCGCGGTGAAGACCGGCTACGTGGGCGACTTCACCGAGCAGGGGCACGCGCACCAGGGCCAGTTCATGGTGCGCCACCACCGCCGGGTGATCGAGACGGCGGCGCGCTACGGGATCATGGTCGACGTGCACGAGCCCATCAAGGACACCGGCGAGCGGCGCACCTGGCCGAACATCCTCTCCCGCGAGGGCGCGCGGGGGATGGAGTACAACGCGTGGGGCGGGGAAGGCGGCAACCCGCCCGAGCACGAGACCATCCTCTTCTTCACCCGCATGCTCGCGGGGCCGATGGACTTCACCCCGGGGATCTTCGACCTGCTGATCCAGCGGCCGACGGGAAGGCCGCGCGGCCCCGAGGACTCGCGGCCGCGCACTACGCTGGCCAAGCAGCTCGCCCTCTACGTGGTCCTTTACTCGCCCTTCCAGATGGCGGCCGACCTCCCCGAGAACTACGCGGGGCAGCCCGCCTTCCAGTTCATCCGCGACGTCGCGGTGGACTGGGACACGACGCGGGTGATCGAGGGCCGCATCGGCGACTACGTGGTGGTGGCGCGCAAGCAGAAGGGCGCCGACGCCTGGTTCGTCGGCGCCATCACCGACGAGGAGGCGCGGACCTTCGACGTGCCGCTCTCCTTCCTCGCCCCCGGCCACCGCTACGTGGCCGAGATCTACGCGGACGGGCCGGGCGCCAACTGGCGCGACAACCCGCTCCCCGTCGCCATCTCGCGGCAGGACGTGACCTCGGCCTCGCGGCTGCGGCTGGCCCTGGCGCCCGGCGGCGGCCAGGCCATCCGCATCCGGCCGGCGCGGTGATGCCGCGCCCCTCATCCCCCGGCCCCTCCGCCCGAGCTGCAGGAGCAGGGGGGAACTGCTGCCGGGTCGGCTGGCGGCGGTGTGTCACCCGCGGGCTCCTCGTCATCGGCGCGATGGCGCTGCTCGCGTCGGGTGCAGACGCGCAGCTCACGGTGCGGCTGACGAGCGTGCCGGCGGGGACGACGCGGGACTCGGGCGTGTACATCGCCGGCAACTTCAACGGCTGGAATCCGGGCAATCCCGCCTATCGCCTGGCCGCGGACGCGGAGGGGCGCTACGCCCTCACGCTTCCGGCGGACGTGCGCGGGCCGATCGAGTTCAAGTTCACGGGTGGCTCGTGGGAGCGGGTGGAGACGGACAGCGCGGGGGGCGGCATCCAGAACCGGCGCTTCACGGTGCCGGCCGAGGGCGCCGCCACCTGGACGGGGAGCATCGGGGGATGGCAGGACCCGGCGAAGATCCCGTCCCGGCCGCACTCCGCCACCGCCTCCGTCTCCGTGCTCGACACGGCGTTCGCGATCCCGCAGCTCGGGCTCGCGCGGCGGGTCTGGATCTACCTGCCGCCGGGGTACGCGACGTCGGGGCGGCGCTACCCCGTGCTCTACATGCACGACGGGCAGAACGTGTTCGACGCGGCCAGCAGCGGCTTCGGCGAATGGGGGGTGGACGAGACGCTCGACAGCCTGCACGCCCGCGGCGGGCCCGACGCCATCGTGGTCGCGGTGGACCACGGCGGGCGGCGGCGGATGGACGAGTACTCGCCGTGGAAGAACGCCCGCTACGGCGGCGGCGACGGCGACCCGTACGTCGACTTCCTGGCGCGCACGCTCAAGCCGTACGTCGACCGCCACTACCGCACCCTGCCCGGCCCCGGGAGCACCGGGATCGCCGGCTCCAGCATGGGCGGGCTGATCTCGCTCTACGCGGGGCTGAAGTACCCGGAGGTGTTCGGCCGCGTCGGCGTGTTCTCGCCCGCGCTCTGGTTCGCGGCCGACTCCATCCTGGCCTACGCGCGCCACGCCCGGCCCGTGGCGGGCCAGCGCTTCTACTTCGTCACCGGCGCGCACGAGGGCGACACCCCCGAGGTGTACGTGAACGACCAGCGGCGGATGATCGTCACGCTCGCCGCCGCCGGCTTCCGCGTGGGCGTGCAGGTGGACTCCGCCATCCGCGCCGACGGAACGCACGCCGAGTGGTTCTGGCGGCGCGAGTTCCCGCTCGCCTACCGCTGGCTCTTCGCCGACCCACCCCAGCGCCGCGCAGTCCGTCCCGCGCGCCGCGCCCGGCCACACGCCGACGGCTCCCACTGACCAGGACTGCCATGCGCCGCATCGCCCTCACCCTGAGCGCCGCCCTCCTGGCGGGCGCCGCCCCCGCCGCCGCCCAGGCCCTGGCGGTGTCGCACACGCCCTCGCCGTCCGCGGACTGGCGGCGCGGCGGGACCTGCTACGAGGTCTTCGTCCGCTCGTTCAGCGACAGCGACGGCGACGGGATCGGCGACCTGAACGGGCTCACCCGCAAGCTGGACTACATCAACGACGGCAACCCGGCCACCACCCGGGACCTGGGCGCGAACTGCATCTGGCTGATGCCGGTGGCCGAGTCGCCCAGCTACCACGGCTACGACGTCTCCGACTACTACCGGGTGGAGCGCGACTACGGCACCAACGACGACTTCAAGCGGCTGGTGGCCGAGGCGCACCGCCGCGGCATCAAGGTGCTGGTGGACATGGTGCTCAACCACGCCTCCAGCGAGCACCCGTACTTCCAGGAGGCGCTGCGCGACCCGTCGTCGCCGCACCGCGCCTGGTTCCGCTTCTCGCCCACGGTGCCGGGGAAGGGCCCCTGGGGCGCCGACGCCTGGCACAGGTCGCCGGTGCGCGACGAGTACTACTACGGCGTGTTCTGGAAGGGGATGCCGGACCTGAACTACGACACCCCCGCCGTGCGCGAGGAGGCGAACCGGGTGGCGGACTTCTGGCTGCGCGAGATGGGGGTCGACGGCTTCCGGCTCGACGCCGTCCCCTACCTGGTGGAGGAGGGCACCGTCCTTTCCGGGACGCCCGGCACGCACCGCGTGCTCCGCGACTACGCCGCGCACGTGCATCGCGTGAACCCCGGCGCGTTCACCGTGGGCGAGGTGTGGGACAGCGTGGGGTCGATGCTGCCGTACTATCCCGACCAGCTCGACTCCTACTTCGCCTTCGAGCTCGCCGACGCGCTGATCGACGCGGTGAACCGCGGCTCGTCCGCGAAGATGCTGGACGGCTACCTGCGGCTGCAGCGCGCGATGCCGGCGGACCGCTGGTCGCCCTTCCTGCGCAACCACGACCAGACCCGCACCCTCACCGCGCTCGGCGGCGACCGCGCGAAGGCGCGGGTGGCGGTCACCCTCCTGCTCACCCTCCCCGGCGTCCCCTTCCTCTACTACGGCGAGGAGATCGGGATGAGCGGCGACAAGCGGGACGGCGACGAGCGCCTGCGCACGCCGATGCAGTGGAGCAGCGCGGCGCACGGCGGCTTCACCACCGGCACGCCCTGGGAGGCGCTCCAGGCCGACTCGGCGACGGTGACGGTCGCCGCGCAGGACGCCGACCCGGCCTCGCTGCTGAACCTGCACCGCCGGCTCGTCCACCTGCGCGCGTCGAACCCGGCGCTGGCGGGGGGCATGCTGGTGCCGCTCACCGCGAGCAGCGGCCAGGTTGCCGCCTACCTCCGCCGCGACGGCCGCCGCGCAGTCCTGGTGGTCGCCAACCTTGGCCCCACCCCGGTCTCCGGCGTCGCCCTCTCGTCGGAGGATGGCGCGCTGCCGCCGGGGCGGTATACTCCCCGCGGCCTGCTGGAGCCCGGCGGCGCAGCGGCGCTCGGCATCGCGCCGAACGGGCGGCTGCAGGGGTACGTTCCGGTCCCGACGCTCGGGCCGCTGCAGGTCCGCGTCTTCGACCTGGTCCGCTCGTCACGCTGAAGCACCGCAGGCGGACGCGCCGGATCGGCGCGTCCGCCTGGACCCATCGTTCGCCGACGTCACCAATCGTCCGGGCTTCCCAGGACCGCGGATCCGCCCCTCAACCCTCGTAGCGAGGAACTCGTGACCCAGAGACCGCGCCTCAGCTTCCCCGCGATGTTCAACATGAGCTTCGGCTTCCTCGGCATCCAGTTCGGATGGGGGCTGCAGCTCGCCAACATGTCGGCCATCTACACGCGGCTGGGCGCGAGCCCCGACAACGTGCCGATCCTTTGGCTCGCCGCCCCGCTCACCGGCCTGCTGGTGCAGCCGATCATCGGCGCGCTGAGCGATCGCACCTGGGGTCCGCTGGGGCGGCGGCGGCCGTACTTCCTGGTGGGTGCCATCCTGGCCTCCATCGCCCTGTTCTTCATGCCCACGTCGCGCACGCTCTGGATGGCGGCGGGGCTGCTCTGGATACTGGACGCGTCCATCAACATCTCGATGGAGCCGTTCCGCGCCTTCGTGGCCGACAAGCTCGACGTCAGCCAGCGCACCGCCGGGTTCGTGATGCAGTCGTTCTTCATCGGCGTGGGCCAGACCCTGGCGAACGTCCTTCCCTACGCCCTGCGGCAAATGGGCGTGCAGGGGAACACCCCGAGCGGGATCCCCCTCACGGTGAAGTACTCCTTCCAGGCGGGCGCGGTGGTCTTCCTGGTCTGCGTGCTGTGGACCGTGGTGACGACGAGCGAGTTCCCCCCCGAGGATCTCGCCGCTTTCGAACGGTCCAGGCGCAGCCGGGGGTTCCTTCAGCGGCTGATGGCGCTTTTCAGTGAGATTGGCACCGCGATCCGTGAGATGCCCGCCACCATGAGGCAGCTGGCGGTGGTGCAGTTCTTCACCTGGCTGGGGCTGTTCTGCATGTGGATGTACTTCGGCCTGGCGGTGGCGCGGCACGTGTTCGGCGCCACCGATCCGAAGAGCGAGCTGTACGCGCGGGGAACCGAGTGGGGGAGCGTGGGCTTCGCGGTCTACTCCGTGACCTGCTTCGCGGTGGCGTTCGTCCTCCCGAAGCTCGCCGCTGCCACCAGCCGCAAGAAGACGCACGCGTTCGCCCTGGTGTGCGGCGCGATCGGCCTGCTCAGCGTTCCCCTGATCCACGACCGCTACCTGCTGCTGCTCACCATGGTGGGCGTGGGGATCGCTTGGGCCTCGATCCTGTCGATGCCGTACGCCATCCTCTCGCGGGCGCTGCCGGCGGCGCGGATGGGCGTGTACATGGGCGTGTTCAACTTCTTCATC